>NZ_JBAMDI010000210.1:0-11607 GCF_036961695.1 Pseudomonas sp. CGJS7
CCAGGTTCACGCCGCCGAACCCGATGCGGACGCGAACCCGCACGGCGCCGCCGGCATCGATCAAACCCTGGACCGCGTGCGCGGCTGCTGGATTCAGAAGACCGAACCCAACGGCCGGGCGACGATGTTGTTGCGTCTGCTGCCCGATCGCGAACACCCGCAGTGGCTCAGCGGGCAACTGCAGCACGCCGATGGCGACGATCCGGACCGGCGCTTGCGCGTGTGGCTTGCGCGCGACGGCCGCTCGGCGCTGCTGGCCAGCCACGCGATCGACGATCCGACCGCGCCGGCGCCGAAGGCGGGGATGAGTTCGACGAAGTCGCTGGTCCTGAAACCACAGCCGCGGGTCGAGTTCGAACGCACGCCCGCCCCCACCGGCGCCCCGAGCGGCGCGCCCGCCGACACCGTCAATCTGGATTATCGCGAACGCGGTGCGGGCAAGCGTCTGCGGATCGAAGTGTCCGAAGAGCATTTGAAGCTCATCACCGCCGGCGGCCCGCCGAAGCTGGCGACGACGCGGCCGGTGGTGTTGTTCGATGGGCGGCGCGACGGTTGCGATTGAACGCCCGGCTTTCGCGGCGATCGTGATGCATCGCGGTCGCGACTCGCGTCGCTCCTACAGTCGCTATACATCGCATCGTCCCTCCCTGTAGGAGCGACGCGAGTCGCGACCGCGCCAACGCAAACATCGGCGCACCACCGCAATCGTCGTCCAATCACCACACGCCCGGCTCAATCACCCTTGGCCGCCGTCACCCGCCACACCTTGTTGCCGACATCGTCGGTCACCAACAACGCCCCGCGCGCATCCAGCCGCACATCCACCGGCCGGCCCAGCGCGTTCTCCTCGGCATCGAGGAACCCGGTCAACACATCCACCGGCGCCCCATCGGGCTTGCCGCCCTTGAACGGCACATAGATCACCTTGTAACCGCTCTTGGGCTTGCGATTCCAAGAACCGTGCTGGCCGACGAACAACCCGTTCGCATACGTCGCCGGCAGACTGCTGCCGCGCGAAAACGCGATGCCCAGCGATGCGGTATGCGGGCCCAACGCATAATCCGGCGCCAAGGCCTTGGCGACCAGATCCGGTTTCTGCGGCGTCACCCGCGCATCCACGTGCTGGCCGTAATAGCTGTAAGGCCAGCCGTAGAAACCGCCGTCCTTGACCGAGGTGATGTAGTCCGGCACCAGATCGCTGCCGATCTCATCGCGCTCGTTGACCGCGGTCCACAGCGCGCCGGTGTCCGGCTCCCAGCCCAAACCGTTGGGGTTGCGCAGGCCGGTGGCGAACAAGCGCTTGTTGCCGCTGGCGCGGTCCAGTTCCCAGATCGCCGCGCGGCCTTCTTCCATCTCCATGCCGTTCTCGCCGACGTTGCTGTTGGAACCGACGGTGATGTAGAGCTTGGCGCCGTCGCGACTGGCGATCAGGTTCTTGGTCCAGTGATGGTTGATGCCGGCCGGCAGGTCGGTGATCTTCACGCCCTTGTCCGCGATCGAGGTTTCGCCTTCGCGGTACGGGAACCGCCACACCGCGTCGGCATTGGCCACATAAAAATCGCCGCCGACCAGGGCCATGCCGAACGGCGAATGCAGATCCTTCAGAAACACCGTGCGCAATTCGGCGACGCCGTCGCCGTCGGCATCGCGCAGCAGGCTGATGCGGTCGGCGCTGGGCACCGCTGCGCCGGCTTTCTTCATCACCCGCCCGGCGACCCAGGCCTTGATCCCGGAAGGCTTGTTGTCCGCAGCCGGCGCATTGCTTTCGGCCACCAGCACATCGCCGTTGGGCAGCACGTGCAACCAGCGCGGATGGTCCAGCCCTTCGGCGAACGCGGCCACCGCCAAGCCCGCCGCGGGCGTCGGCTTGGCGCCCGCGGGCCAACCGATCGCCGGAGCGATGTTGACCGTGGGCAACATCGTCGCGTTGGGCGCCGGCAGTTTCGGCGCCGCGCCGGTGCCGTCGGCGACTTGCAAGGTCGCGGACTCGCCGCAGGCGGTCAGGACCAGCGCAAGGACGACGCTGAGCGCGGTCGGGCGAGTGGCATGGATCATCGATCGACTCCGGGTGTATCCGATTGAGCGGCTGAGCATGCGCGGCGCGAAGTAAAACCGGCGAGAAACCCGGCGCTGCCTGCGCGGTTGTGTGAAACGCAGCGGTTTTATCCGACCGCGCCTGGACCCGTGGCCGCCAGCCTGCACTGGCGGGCCTAGAATGCGGCCATGAAGATCAGCCTCGACGAATTGCTCGCCTTCGCCACCGTGGTCGACACCGGTTCGATCACCGCCGCGGCGCAATCGCTGGATCAGACCGTGTCCGGGGTCAGCCGCGCGCTCGGCCGGCTGGAGGAGAAACTCGGCACCACCCTGCTGCGCCGGACCACGCGCCGGCTGGAGCTGACCGAGGAAGGCGAGCTGATGCTGGCCCGCGCGCGCGCGATCCTGGCCTCGGTGGAAGACGCCGAGGAGCAGATGGCGCTGCGCCAGCAACAACCGGCCGGGCGCTTGCGGGTCAACGCGGCCTCGCCGTTCATGCTCCACGTGATCGTGCCCCTGGTCGGCGAATTCCGCCGCCGTTATCCGCAGATCGAACTGGAGCTAAACACCAACGATCAGATCATCGACCTGCTCGAACAACGCACCGACATCGCCATCCGCATCGGCCAGCTGGCCGACTCGACCCTGCACGCACGGCCGCTGCCGGGCAGCCGTTTGCGCGTCCTGGCCAGCCCGGCGTATCTGCAAGCGCACGGCAAGCCGCGCGGCGTGGCCGACCTGAGCGAGCACGTGCTGCTGGGCTTCGCCCCGACCGCCACCCTCAACCGCTGGCCGCTGCGCGACGCGCACGGCAACGAGCTGGACATCGCCCCGCATCTGCACGCCTCTAGCGGCGAAACCCTGCGCCAACTGGCCCTGGCCGGCGAAGGCATCGTCTGCCTGTCCGACTTCATGACCCGCGCCGACCGCCAGCGCGGCGATCTGGTCCAGTTGTTCGCCCGCGAAACCCTGGACGTGCGCCAGGCGATCAACGCGGTCTACTACCGCAACACCCAACTGGCCTCGCGCATCGCCTGCTTCCTGGATTTCCTGGCCCAGCGGCTGACGCCCGCGCGCGGCGAAGCGGCCTGGGAATGAACCGCAAGCCGACGGCAATCAAGACGGACCGAGGAAGATGGCCCTGCACCGCGTAGCGCCGCGGTGCAGGGCCGGAAGTGGCGGACGGGCACGGTCCCGTCGGCGCCACAAGCAGCCGCCGGCATCCTGGAGATCTGCCGGCGGGACGACTGGGTCCCCAGTCATTGGTTAACAACGAGGCAAGCCGCCCGCCCCCCTACCTCGGGCGGTTACCGGTCGTCGTGTGGGCGGCAACACCCGCGGTGCGCGGGCGCGAGCGGCTGCAATCGGCGCAGTGATCCGGCGGCAACAGCCGCCAACAAAACCTCGCGCCCCATCCACCGTCATTCCGGCGAAAGCCGGAACCCATTTTGATCCGGCTCTCATCGGCCCGGGCGAGTCCGCTATGCCGGCAACGCCAAAGCCGCCCTCACCCGCCAGGCTTGCGCTCCAACTCCGCCTTCTCCGCCTCGCTCAGCGCGCGATGGCCAGCGACGGCCCTTCCCCACCCGTCATTCCGGCGAAAGCCGGAATCCATTTTGATCTGGCTCTTATCGGCCCAGGCGAGCCCGTTACATCGGCTGCTCCAAGCCCCTCTACCCGTTTCGCGCGCGACCGACCGCCCTCACCCGCCGGGCTTACGCTCCAACTCCACCTTCTCCGCATCGGTCAACGCACGATGCCCATAGCTGACCACCCGAGTCATCCGCCACTGCCCATCCTGGTTCGCCCAGATCATCAAGAACTTGGCGCCGCCCTCGCACTTGCCGCTGGCGACCTCGCAGAAGCGATGCTCGCCTTCCTCGATCGCGCCGTAGCCCTTGATCGGATAGACCTTGAGCGTGGCCGGCAACAGTTCGCGCCGGACCTTGCCGCAGATGTACTTGCGGGTGTTGTCGACCACCGTGGCGCGGTCGAAACTGGCGCCGCCCTTGTCGTGATAGAACTCCACGTCCTCGGTGAAATACTTGGCGAAGGCATCGAGGTCGCAGCGGTTGTAGGCGTCGAACACCTGGCTGTCGAGCTCGGCGACGGTATCGCGCAAGGCCTCTTGCGCACTGAGCTCATCGGCCCATGCGCCGGCGGCCGCCAGCGACAATGCCGCGGCAGTCAGCGCGGCGAACGCGGTGGAAGTTCGATTGCGCATGGCGATGCATCCCTCAACGGTGAACGGAAACAACGGCCAGCGGCCGCTCAGGATTTCTTCGCGGCCGGCTTGGACTTGCCCTCGCCTTCGGCCGGCTTGTCCGCCACCGGGGTCAAGCGCAGATCCTGGAAGTCGAAGCTGAAATCGGTCAGCGGCGAGATCGCCTCCATGCGCAACTCGCGGACCTTGCCGTCGGGCGTCAAGGCGAAATTGAGGAACGCGTCGGCGTTGAGCCAACGCCGATCCCAGCGCACGATGAAGGTGTCGTGCTGCCAATGCGAGAGTTCGCCGACCAGGTCCTTGGTGCGGCCGAAACGCACCCGCAACTTGCCGCCCGCGGCCGGCTCGATGAAGACATCGCCATACCACGGATCGCGATACGCGCCGGCATAGCCGGGCAGCGGCAGCGAAGGCTTGGATTTGGCGTCGCGGGCCTTGAGGTGGTTGGCCCAGTCCTCATCGGCCTTGCCGCGGCTCTTGGCCAGCGCGGCGGCGTAAGCGGCGTTCCAATCGGTCTTGGGCGCGTCCAGGAACGCGTCGAGCGCGCGCATCGTCACCGCCTGGAACGCGCCGCCGAGTTCGGCGTTGGTCAGCACCACCACGCCGAGTTTCGACTCCGGCAGCAGCGTCACCCGCGACACCATCCCCGGCCAGCCGCCGGTATGCCAGACCAACTTCTTGCCGCGGTAGTCGGTGAGTTGCCAGCCTTCGCCGTAACCGGCGAAATTCGGCTTGACCGGCGCCAGTTCCGGCACCGAGGGTTCGGCGATCGGCATCGGCGTCACCACCGACCACATCTCGCGCTGGCGCTTGGCGCTGAACAAGCGCTGCTCCTTGTCGCCCTCGCGCGCGTAGACGCCGCCGTCGAGTTGCACCCGCATCCATTTGCCGATGTCGTGCACGCTGGAATACAAACCGCCGGCGCCGGCGACGTTGGACCAGGTCATCCGCGGCGCGGTTTCCAGCGTCTTGAAATCGGCCTTGGCGTGGCCGCTGGCGACCTTGTCGCCGGCTTGCAGCGCGTCGCTGTTGTAGCGGGTTTCCTGCATCCCCAGCGGCTTGAAGATGCTCTGGGTCAGGAAGTCGCGATAGCTCTGTCCGCTGGCTTTTTCCACCACCAACTGGGCCACGCCGTACAGGATGTTGTCGTAAGCGTATTGACCGCGGAAGCCGCCGCTCAGCGGCACTTCGGCCAGACGGCGGGCGACTTCTTCGTTGCTGTAGTCGGTGCCCGGCCAGTACAGCAGATCGCCCGCGCCCAATCCCAGGCCGCTGCGGTGGGCGAGCAGATCGCGCACGCGCATCTCGCGGGTGACGTAGGGATCGGCCATGCGGAACCACGGCAGATGGTCGATCACCCGGTCGTCCAGGCTCAGCTTGCCTTCGTCGGCCAGCATCGACAGCGAGGCCGAGGTGAAGGCCTTGGTGTTGGAGGCGATCGCGAACAAGGTGTGCGCGTCGACCGGTTCGGGCTTGCCGAGCTCGCGTACGCCGTAGCCGCGTTCGAGCACCACGCGCCCGTCCTTGACGATCGCCACCGCGATGCCGGGCACTTCGAACTGCTTGCGCACCGCTTCGACGTAGGCGTCGAAATCGCCCAGTTGTTCCGGCAGCGGCGATGGCGCGGCGACGCTGTCGGCCGGCGCAGGCGCGGGCGCGGGGCTCGGCGCCTGGGCGACGGCGCTGGCCGCGCTCATGCACATCAGCAATCCGGCACCGTGCGCCTTGAAATCGGTGGCTCGCATCTTCCGCAACTCCGGCAATCGACAAGGCCGCCACTGTCGGCGATCGCGCTCCATCGCGCCAGAGGCCGGAAGTTGGGTGGCGAGCACTGCGCCCAAGCCGAAATCGCCGTCGGCGAATCACATTCGATTGCCGGAATCCGCCGGGCCGACGCCCATGGTCGGGGCCGGCCGATCACAGTCCGATCCGCGCCAGGCGGCATAATGCGCGCCCGCCACGCGTTCGCCGCCCGCCCCGCCCATGTCCGAACCACGCACCCTCCCCGGCCTGGCCATCGTCGGCGGCGGCCCCGCCGGCCTGATGGCGGCGCAAACCGCGCGCGCGCTGGGCGTGGAGGTGGATCTGTTCGAGGCCAAGGGCTCGGTCGGGCGCAAGTTCCTGATCGCCGGCAAGGGCGGGCTCAACCTGACCCACGGCGAGCCGCGCCCCGGCTTCGATGCGCGCTACGGCGAACGCGCCGCGCAGATCGCGGCCTGGCTGGACCGGTTCGACGCCAACGCGCTGCGCGAATGGGCGCGCGGTTTCGGCGTGGACACCTACGTCGGCAGCTCCGGCCGGGTGTTTCCCAGCGACCGCAAGGCCGCGCCGCTGCTGCGCGGCTGGGTACGGCGGCTGCGCGAAGACGGCGTGCGCCTCCACGTCCAGCACCGCTGCATCGGCTGGAGCGAGAACGGCGCGCTGCGCATGCAGACGCCCGAGGGCATCATCGAAGTCAAAGCGCGGGCCACGGTGTTGGCGCTGGGCGGCGGCAGTTGGCCGGAACTGGGTTCCGACGGCGAATGGACGCGGTGGCTGGGCGCTCGCGGCGTCGACATCGCGCCGCTGCAACCGTCCAACTGCGGTTTCGATATCGATTGGAGCGCGCATTTCGCCCAGCGCCACGCCGGCGCGCCGCTCAAGGCGGTGGTCGCGCATTGGCGCGACGCCGACGGCGGCGAGCGCAGTTTGCAAGGCGAGTGCGTGGCGACCCAGACCGGCATCGAAGGCAGCCTGATCTACGCCTTGTCGGCGATGCTGCGCGAGGCCATCGCCGCCGAGGGTTCGGTGGTGTTGGAGCTGGATCTGGCGCCGGGCCGCGATCTGCAGCGCTTGCAGAACGATTTCGCCCAGCCGCGCCGCGGCCGCAGCGTCGGCGAGCATCTGCGCCGGCAGACCGGGCTGGACGCGGTCAAGGCCGCGCTGGTGTTCGAAGTTTTGGGCAAGGACGGCTTGAACGACGCGGCCACGGTCGCGCGCACGATCAAGCGCCTGCCGCTGCGCCTGCTGCGCGCGCGTCCGATCGCCGAGGCGATCAGCAGCGCCGGCGGCGTGCGCCTGGAAGCGCTGGACCCGGCGCTGCGGGTGGCGGCGCTGCGCGAGAACGTGTTCTGCGCCGGCGAAATGCTCGATTGGGAAGCGCCGACCGGCGGTTACCTGCTGACCGCGTGCTTCGCCAGCGGCCTGATCGCCGCAGACGCCGCGGCGCGGCGGCTGCTGGACACATCCGCCGGCTGAGGCCTGGCTGCTTCAAGCCACGCGCGGCGTCGGCGCGCGCGCCGACGGCTTACGAGGCGGCCTTCTCGACCGCCTTGCCCATGAAGAACATCGACGCGCACAGACCCACGCCCTGCGCGGTCGCCGCGGGCAGATCGCTGCCCTGCAAGGCCATCAGCTTGATCACGTCGCCGCTGGATTCGCTGACCTTGGCCAGGGCGATGAAGCCGGTCGGGGTGGTGCCGCAGAACGCGTTGGCCGGGGTTTCCTTGGGCGGGATCTGTTCCAGCACCCGGCGCAATTCGACCGCCTGACTGGCCTCGAGCTGCATCGTCGCGCCGTAGGTCTGGCCGGCCGAATACTGGTCGCCGCCGCGCACGATCGCGACCCGTTCGGTCTTGTACAGCGAACCGTTGTCGCCCTTGAGCTCCAGGTCGTCGATGGTGATCTTGCCGACCGTGGCCTGGGCCACCGGATTGCCGGGCTCGAAGGTGCCCAGCGCCACCGGCGTCAGCATCGGCGGCGAGGCGCGCGAGACCGGATCGGCGTCGGGATCGGGCACCGCCTGCGGCGGCGGCGGCGGAGCGGCGGTGGTTTCCTGCGGGGCGGCGGAATTGACCGGCGCGCGCTGGCTGCAGGCGGCCGTCGTCAGGACGGCGAGCGTAAGCAGGCCCAGCGCGGGGAACAGGCGTCGGTTCATCGGTGGTCCTCGTTTCGATTCAATTGCGGCCGCGCCGACCACGCCGCAAAGCGCGGTCCGGACGCAGGCCTGAGGTTCGTTCGCGGCGTTGGGGGAGCCGCTGCGGGGGCAGCGGCGCGACGCGAACGCGCAGCCTAACCGCAGGCCGCGTTTAGACGGGTTAATAGTTTGTAATAAACCGCACAAAGTGCCGGTCAGGCGGCCGCATCGTGCAAGGGCCGCAACTGCGGGTCCAGGGCGACGCGTTCGTCGAACACGAAGCAACGTCCCTGGTAGTGGCGGCCGCCGACCTGTTCGAAGTAACCCAGGATGCCGCCGTCGAGCTGGAGCAGATTGTCCATGCCGTCCGCGCGCAGCCAAAGCGCGGCTTTTTCGCAGCGAATTCCGCCGGTGCAGAAGCTGACCACGGTGGCGTCGCGCAGGCTTTCGCGGTGCGGCGCCAGCGCTTGCGGCAGTTCGGTGAAGTTGTCGATCGGCAGGGTCAGCGCGTTGTCGAAACTGCCGTAACCGACTTCTTCGCGGTTGCGCGTATCGAGCAAAACCACCCGCCGGCCGGCATCGTCGACGCCGCGGTCGAGCCAGCGCTCAAGCGTGCCCGGCGTCACACTCGGTGCGCGGCCTTGCAGCGGCGAGGCCTGCTCGCGCCGGAACGCGATGATCTCTTGCTTGAGCTTGACCTTCAGCCTGGCGAACGGCTGGGTGCGGCTGTGGCTGTACTTGACCGCCAGATCGGCCAGGCGCGGGTCCGCGCGCAGCCCCTGCAGCAGGGTCTCGATGGCCTCGGCCGACCCGGCCAGGAACAGGTTGATGCCCTCGCCCGCGACCAGCGCGGTCCCGCGCAGTTGCAGGGTTTCGGCCTGTTCGCGCAGGCGCGCGGCGAGCTGCGGCGGATCGTCGATGACGGCGAAATGGTAGGCGGCGATGTTGACGATCATGCGGCCATTGTACCGCCCCGCCCCGATGCCGATCCCACACCCTGACATGCCCCGGCTGGGCCGAAGCTGAACGCAACGAGAACCTTCCACGCGGGCGCCGGTCGGAACTTATGCGTGGCCGACAAGCCGAACGACAACGGCGGACCGCGCAGACGTCCGGGCAAGGGCCCGGGGGTCGTCCCGAACATCCAGCGCCACAAGGAGGCGTTTGCATGAAGATTCAGCTCAACACCGACCACCATCTGCGCGGCGACGAGTCGCTGAGCCAGCACGTGGAAGGCGTGATCGATCACAGCCTGGGCCGCTATCGCAACCAGGTCACCCGGGTGGAAGTGCACCTGCGCGACGTCAACGGCACCAAGACCGGCGGCGGCGACAAGCACTGCACCATCGAGGCGCGGCTGGAAGGCCGACCGCCGGTGGCCGCCACCGAGGACGCCGACAACATGCGCGCGGCCATCAGCGGCGCGGCGCGCAAGCTGCAACGGGTGCTGGACAGTTCGTTGGGACGCTTGTCGCACTGACCACAACACGCGCGGCGGCCGGATGCGTCCGGCCGCCTTCGCGCGATGGGCACATAAGGTGCCGGACTCGCGTCGATCGCAGCAGCGTCGGTAGCGATCGGCGAACCGAAAATAATCTTGCGCGGTGCCATGAGCGCATTCAACTCAACGCGCGATCGACACCGCCGATCACGCTGCCGCCGGCTCGCATCGGCGCGAGCTTTTATTTCGTACTAGTCAGATAGAGCGCGGATTGGCCGCCGCCTAGACTCGCCGGCACTTTCGTCGTCGGGTCCATGCTCATGTCTTGCCGCGCTCGTACAGGCTCTTATCGTTTCCGCGTTTGCTTGCTCGCCGCTTGCCTCGCCGCCGCGCCTTCGGCCCAGGCCCTGGAATGGAGCAGCACCGAATTGCAGTGGCAACGCGGCAAACTCGATCTGCCCTATTCCAACGGCGCCACCGCCCACACCAACGTGTGGACCTTCCAGCACGCCAGCGGTTGGAAGTACGGCGACAACTTCGGCTTCATCGATTTCAGCCGCACCCGCGACGATCTCGACGCTTACGGCGAGTTCTACAGCAATTTCAGCCTCGGCAAGATCCGCGGCGACAAGGTCGGCTTCGGCCCGGTCAAGGACATCGGCCTGATCCTCGGCGTCAACGCGGCCGAAGACGCCAAGGTGCTCAAGTACCTGCCCGGCGTGCGTTTCGCCCTGGACGCGCCGGGCTTCGCGTTCCTCAATCTGGATTTGACCGCCTACCTCGACGACAGCCGCGGCGTGCGCCACGGCGGCGCGCCGAAGGAAGGCGACAGTTGGATGCTCGATCTCAACGGCGCGCGGCCGTTCAAGATCGGCAAGGCCAGTTTCAGCATCGAAGGCCATATCGAACTCGTCGGCTCGCGCCGCAACGAGTTCGGACAGAAAGTGCCGCACCATGTGCTGGCCCAGCCGCAGATCCGTTACGACCTCGGCGAGCAGTTGTGGGGCCGCGCCAACGAGTTGTTCGTCGGTCTGGAATATCAGTACTGGCGCAACAAAGTCGGCGATGCCAATACCGACGAATCGGCGGTGCAGGCGCTGGTGGTGTGGCGCCTGTAATCGCGCCGCTGGCTCAACGTTTGGTGGTGATGGCCCGGCGCAGATTGTTGCGCGCGGCGGCGTCGTAGCGCTGGTGGAACAGGTCGCTGAGGAAAATCCGCTCGCGCTTGAGCAAGCCCTTCAGGAACCGGCGGCGGTTGAGCTTGAACAACGGGCCGGGCACATGGCCGCGGTACTCCGAGGCGATACCGCGGTCGTAGGCGTCGAAGACCGCCGGTTCGGCGCCGAGGATGGCCATGTCGCCGTCGAGGAACAAGCGGGTCTGTTCGTCCACGTCATCGCGCGCGATGGCGCCGTGACGCGCGGTCAGTTCGATCAGCTCGGCGACGCGGTCGGCGTCGATGCCCTGCTCCGGCAGCCAGCGCGCGATGTGCTCGCGCGCGAGCAGCGCCGAACGCGCTTCGTTGTCGCGGCGGCCGGCCTGGTAGATCGCGTCGTGGTAGAGCACGGCCAGGGCGACTTCGCGCGGCTGGGTCCAGCCTGTATCGGCGGCGACGTCGGCGTAATGGCGCAGCACTTCGGCGACGTGGCCGATGTTGTGGTAGGCGCGCGACGGCGTCGCGTAGGCGGCTTCGAGCGCGGCGATCTGTTCGGCCGCGAGCGGCAGCGGCAGTTGCGCTAGCGAAGCTTCGGGCAAGCGATCCTTGTTGTCGCTGGCGAATGCGGGCGGGCGAGAGTCGGACATCGCAGCGGAGGTGAATGAACTGCCGGCATCTTGGCACTTTTTCGCTGATCGCGCCGTGCCGTCCCAGACCTCAAAGCCCCCAAAAAACATCGCCCCCTTTGAAAAAGGGGGCTGGCGCCGACTCGGTACGAAGTCCAACGAAACCATCTGCGCCGGGGGATTTGCTTCGGGCGAAAGCAAAAGCAAATCCCCCCTACCCCCTTTTTC
>NZ_JBAMDI010000211.1:0-11562 GCF_036961695.1 Pseudomonas sp. CGJS7
GAGTCTAGACCGATCCCGCCGCCGCGCGCGCGCGCCGGCCCGGTGGCCTGTAGTTTTGGGCAAGCCGAAATCGGGCGGCGAACCCGCGCGCGCAGCTGCCGGCAAGGCGATCGGCAAAACCGTCGCCGCGCGCACCCCCGCGATGCGCTCAAAACGCGTCCAATACGTGGAGTTTTCGGCAAGCGCACGGCGATCGGACCGCCGTCATGCATTGCCGATCCGGCACCCGCGCGATGTAGTCAGCGCCATTGCACTGGCGTAGGCTCAAGCCACCCCAGCCGCCGCGAGGGATACCGATGAAGCTCAACATCAACGGCGCCGAGCATGAACTCGATGCCGCGCCGGACATGCCGCTGTTGTGGGCATTGCGCGACCTGCTGCATTTGACCGGCACCAAATTCGGTTGCGGAATCGCCCAGTGCGGCGCCTGCACCGTCCACGTCGACGGTTCGCCGCGACGCTCCTGCGTCACTCCCGTGTCTTCGGTGGAAGGCAAGAAAATCCTCACCATCGAAGGCCTGTCGGCCGACGGCAGCCATCCGGTGCAACGCGCCTGGGCCGAGATCGACGTGGTCCAGTGCGGTTACTGCCAGTCCGGACAGATCATGTCCGCGGCGGCGTTGCTGGCGAAGATTCCCAAGCCCAGCGACACCGATATCGATCAGGCGCTGTCCGGCAACATCTGCCGCTGCGGCACCTATCCGCGCATCCGCGCGGCGGTCAAGCGCGCGGCCGAACTCGGCGCAGGCGCTGCGGTCGCGCTGGCGGAGGATCCCGCCGCGAAGCTGACATTGCCTTCGATCACCGTGCCGGCGCCGAGCGCCTGAACCCAGACATCCGCTGCGCCGGGCCGCGCGTTCGCGTCGCGCCCGGGTAGCGTTGCAAGGAGGTGGCTGTGAATACCATCGATGCGTCCTCGCGACGCCGGTTTCTCAAGAGCGGTGCGCTGATCGGCGGCGGACTGGTGGTCGGTTTCCTGGTGCCCGGGGCGAAGCGTTTCGCCGAAGCCGCGCCGGCGACCGCCGCCGCGGTGTCCACCGGCTTCGCGCCCAACGCATTCCTGCGGGTGGGCGAAGACAACACGGTCACCGTGTTGTTGTCGCATTCGGAAATGGGCCAGGGCATCTGGACCGGCCTGGCGATGCTGATCGCCGAAGAACTCGATGCGGACTGGTCGAAGATCAAGGTCGAACACGCGCCGGCCGCACAGGCGTATGCGCACACCGCTTTCGGCATGCAGATGACCGGCGGCTCCACCAGCACCTGGTCCGAGTTCGACCGCTACCGCCAGGCCGGCGCCACCGCGCGCGGCTTGCTGGTCGCGGCCGCGGCGGCGCGTTTCGGCGTGCCGGCGGCGCAGGTGCGCACCGAAAACGGCGTGGCCATCGCCGGCGACCAACGCGCCAGTTACGGCGAATTGGCCGCGGCCGCGGCCAAGCTGCCGGCGCCGAAAACGCCGCCGACGCTGAAAGAAGCCAAGGACTGGAAAATCATCGGCAAGCCGACCAAACGCCTGGACGGCCCGGAAAAGATCGACGGCCGGGCCAAGTTCGGCATGGACATGCACTTCGACGGCTTGTTCACCGCGGTGGTGGCGCGCGCGCCGGTGTTCGGCGGCACGGTCAAATCCTTCGACGCGAGCAAGGCCAAGGCGGTGCCCGGCGTGCGCGACGTGGTCCAGGTGCCCAGCGGCGTGGCGGTGATCGCCGATCACTACTGGGCCGCCAAACAAGGGCGCGACGCGTTGGCGGTGGAGTGGGATGCCGGCCCGCATGCGGGCCTGGACACGCACAAACTGCGCGAGGAATTCCGCGCGCTGGCGGCGACGCCGGGCGCCATCGCCAGCCAGGCCGGCGACGTCGCCGCCGGGCTGGCCGCGGCGGCGCGCACCCTGGAGGCCGAGTACAACGTGCCGTATCTGGCGCACGCGCCGATGGAGCCGCTGAACTGCACGGTCAAGATCGATGGCGAGGGTTGCGACATCTGGACCGGCACCCAGTTCCAGACCGTGGACCAGAACGTCGCCGCGGAAATCACCGGGCTCAAGCCTGAGCAAGTACGCGTGCACACGATGTTCCTGGGCGGCGGCTTCGGCCGGCGCGCCACCCCGACCGCGGATTTCGTCCGCGAAGCGGTGCATGTGGCCAAGGCGGCCGGCAAGCCGGTCAAGACGGTGTGGTCGCGCGAGGACGACGTGCGCGGCGGCTACTACCGGCCGATGTATCTGCAACGCGCGCGCATCGGCCTGGATGCGCAGGGCCTGCCGGTGGCGTGGGAACACGCCTTGGTCGGGCAATCGATCATCGGCGGCACGCCGTTCGCGGCGGCGTTGGTCAAGAACGGGATCGACGTGACGTCGGTCGAGGGCGTGGCCGATTCGCCTTACATCAAGGCGATCAAGGATCACCGGGTCGATCTGCACAGCCCGCAGACCGGCGTGCCGGTGCTGTGGTGGCGTTCGGTCGGTCACAGCTACAACGGCTTCGTGATGGAGAGCCTGATCGATGAGCTGGCGTATGCGGCGAAGAAAGACCCGGTCGAGTATCGGCGCGCGTTGTTGAAGGAGCATCCGCGGCATCTGGCGGCGCTGGATCTGGTCGCCGACAAGTCGCGTTGGGGCTCGCGCCCGCCGCAGGGCCGCGCGCGCGGCGTGGCGGTGCACGAATCCTTCGGCAGCTATATCGCTCAAGTCGCCGAGGTGTCGTTGGTCGATCGGCCCGGCGGCGGCAAGGACATCCGCGTGCACCGGTTCGTCTGCGCGATCGACTGCGGATTGGCGGTCAACCCCGACGGCGTGCGCGCGCAGATGGAATCGGGCATCAACTTCGGCCTGGGCGCGGCGCTGTACAGCGCGCTGAGCTTCAAGGACGGGCGGGTGCAGGAATCGAACTTCCACGACTACCGGGTGTTGCGCATGGACGAAGCGCCGGAGATCGAAGTGCACATCGTGCCCAGCGCCGAGAAGATGGGCGGCGCCGGCGAGCCCGGCACCGCGCCGGTCGCGGCGGCGGTGGCCAACGCGGTGTTCGCGCTGACCCAACAGCGGCTGCGCGAGCTGCCGTTGCGGCTGCAGGCATGAGGAGACCGACGATGCGCGCAATCGCCACCGCTTTGACCGCCGCCCTCGCGCTCAGCGCCTGCGGCGGTTCCAAGATCACCCCGGAGCAGACCGAGCAAGCCGTGGCCGCGTTCGCCACGGTGCAGAAGGTGTTCCAGCATCCGCGTTGCCAGAACTGCCATATCCCCGGCGACCAGCCGCTGCAATTCGACGCCGGCCTGCCGCACGCGATGGGCGTGGTGCGCGGGCCCGAGGGCAAGGGCGCGGCGGGCCTGCCGTGTTCGACCTGTCATGGCGAAGCCAACCTGCCGGCCAGCTACGGGCCCAACGCGCCGCCGGGCGCGCCGCATTGGCAACTGCCGCCGCCGCAACACAAGATGGCCTGGATCGGGCTGCCGGCGCCGAAGCTGTGCGCGATGATCAAGGACAAGCAGAGCAACGGCGGGCGCGATTTCGCGGCGTTGATCAAGCATGTCAGCGAGGACAAGCTGGTGCTGTGGGGTTGGGCGCCGGGCGGGAATCGTCAGCCGGTGCCGGTGCCGCATCCTGAGTTCGTGGCGGCGTTCAAGACGTGGGCGGATGCGGAAGGCCCCTGCCCGAAAAGCTGAAGCGCTTGCGCTCTAAAGCCCCTCTCCCGCTTGCGGGAGAGGGGGTGGGGTGAGGGCGCGCGGCGCGACGAAGATTGCGAAAGAGCAAAAGCATTCGCGCCTTCGGCGCTCACCCCCTCACCCTAGCCCTCTCAGCCTTGCACTCCCTTCGGTCGCCGCAAGCGGGAGAGGGAACAAATGCGCCGCGTACCGAGCCCCTCTCCCGCTTGCGGGAGAGGGGTTGGGGTGAGGGCACGCGCCGCGACGCAGATTGCGCAAGAGCAAAAGCATTCGCGCCTTCGGCGCTCATCCCCTCACCCTAGCCCTCTCAGCCTTGCACTCCCTTCGGTCGCCGCAAGCGGGAGAGGGAATAGATGCGCGGGATAGGAACAGATGCGCTAGGTACGTCGCATTCAAACGTGCGGCGCATCGCAAGCATCCCCACAATTCTCGCTCTCGATCTGCAAGGTGCAATGCTCGATCCCATAACGCTCATCGAGCAACGTCGACAACTCCCGCCGCAACGCATCGCCATCCACGCCCGGCGCAATCACCAGATGCGCAGTCATCGCCGGCGTATTCGAAGCCAACGACCACACATGCAGGTCATGCACATCGCGCACGCCCCCAGCGGACGTCAGCAACGCGCGCAACGCATCCAGGTCGATATCCTTGGGCACGCCCTCCATCAACACATTGCCGGCCTCGCGCAACAGCGTCCAGGTGCGCGGCAACACCCACAGGCCGATCAGCACCGCCAGAATCGGATCGACCACGGTCCAGCCGGTGAAGCGGATCACGATCGCGCCGGCGATCACCGCCACCGAGCCGAGCATGTCGCTCCACACTTCCAGATACGCGCCTTTCATGTTCAAGCTCTCGCCGCTGCCGGCGCTGAGCAAACGCATCGCGATCAGGTTCACGATCAGCCCGAGCGTGGCGATCACCAGCATGCCGGTGGTGGCGATCTGCGGTGGCTCGCTGAAGCGGCCGACCGCTTCCCACAAAATGTAGCCGGCCACCGCGAACAGCATCAGCCCGTTGGCCATCGCGCCCATCGCCTCCATCCGCGCGTAGCCGAAGCTGCGCTTGGCGTCGGGCGGTTTGCGGCTCAGCCGCACCGCGGTCAGCGCGATCATCAGCGCGACCGTGTCGGTGCCCATGTGCGCGGCGTCCGACAGCAACGCCAGGCTGTTGGTGAGGAAGGCGCCGATCACCTCGGCGATCAAAAAGCCGCCGGTCAGACCCAGCGCCCACCAAAGGGGTTTCTCGTGACGGATCGCGGTCGTGCCGTGGTCGTGTCCGCTGCCCATATCCCATCTCCGGTTATGCGGGCCGCGCTGCCTCGGCAGCGACGGCCCATTCAAGCGCACCCGGTGTGAGCGGCGCGCGTTTGCCTGCTCCGCGCCGGCTCAGTGCGCCGGCGCGGCTTGCGGCGGCGCCTGCAAGGCCGGCGGCTCGCCGCCTTGCTCTTCGGCGTCGCGGCGATGCAGCCAGCGGTACAGCACCGGCAGCACCAGCAAGGTCAGCAGGGTCGAGGACACGATGCCGCCGATCACCACCGTCGCCAGCGGCCGCTGCACTTCCGAGCCCGCGCCGACGTTGAACGCCATCGGGATGAAGCCCAGCGAGGCCACCAGCGCGGTCATCAGCACCGGCCGCAAGCGGCCGAGCGCGCCGTCGACGATGGCGTTGTCGAGCGGGTCGCCTTGCTCGCGCAGCTTGCGGATGAAGGCGATCATCACCAGGCCGTTGAGCACCGCCACGCCCGACAGCGCGATGAAGCCCACGCCGGCGGAGATCGACAACGGAATCCCGCGCAAGGCCAGTGCGATCACCCCGCCGGTCAACGCCAGCGGCACGCCGCTGAATACGATCAACGCGTCTTTGGCCGAACCGAAGGCCATGAACAACAAGGCGAAGATCAGCACCAAGGTCACCGGCACCACGATCGCCAGGCGCTGGCTGGCCGAGATCAATTGCTCGAAGGTGCCGCCGTAGCCGATCCAGTAGCCTTCCGGCATTTTCACCTGCGCGTCGATTTTCTGCCGCAACTCGCCGACGAATCCGCCCAGATCGCGATCGCGCACGTTCGCGGTCACTACGATCCGGCGCTTGCCGTTCTCGCGGTTGATCTGGTTGGGGCCGAGGATCGAGTTGATCTTGGCCACTTCGCGCAACGGCACCGTGCGCGGCGCGCCGGCCAGCCAGGTCGCATCGCGGCTGGACTCATCGCGGTCGCCGCTGGCGGCCGGCAGCGGGATCGGCAGGTCGGCCAGCGCGGCCGGGTCTTGGCGCAAGCCTTCCGGCAAGCGCACCACCAGGTCGAAACGGCGGTCGCCCTCGAACAACTGGCCGGCCACTTCGCCGCCGACCGCGGTCGCCACCGTCTCCTGCACCGCGGCCGGGTTGAGCCCGTACACCGACAACGCGCGCGGGTCGGGTTCGATGCTCAGCATCGGCAGGCCGGTGACCTGTTCGGTCTTGACGTCGGCCGCGCCGGGCACCTGCTTGGCCACCGCTTCGATCTGCTGCGCGACCTTGAGCAATTGCTGCAGATCGTCGCCGTAGACCTTCACCGCGACATCGGCGCGCACGCCGGAGATCAACTCGTTGGTGCGCATCTGGATCGGCTGGGTGAATTCGAAGTTGCTGCCGGGCAGGGTGCCGGCGATGGCTTCGATCTCCTCCATCAGCGCGTCCTTGGGCTTGCTGGGGTTGGGCCACTGGTTGCGCGGCTTGAGCATCAGGAAGGTGTCGGCGACCGAAGGCGGCATCGGATCGCTGGCGACTTCGGAGGTGCCGATCTTGCTGAAGACGCGTTCGACCTCGGGCATGGCCATGAACGCCTGCTCCATGGTTTTCTGCATCGTCACCGACTGGGTCAGGCTGGTGCCGGGGATGCGCATGGCCTGCACCGCGACATCGCCTTCGTCCAGGCTGGGGACGAACTCGGTGCCCATGCGCGTGGCCAACACGCCGCTGACGATCACCAACGCGGCGGTGCCGGCGACCACGATCGTGCGGCTGCGCAGCGCCCATGCAAGCGCCGGCTCGTAGCGCCGCTTGATCCAGGCCATCGCCCGGTTCTCTTTCTCGGCCACCTTGCCGCCGAGGAAGATCGCCACCGCCGCCGGCACGAAGGTCAGCGACAACAGCATCGCGCCGGTCAACGCCAGCACCACGGTGATCGCCATCGGGTGGAACATTTTTCCTTCGATGCCGCTGAGCGCGAAGATCGGCAGGTACACCGCGGTGATGATGCCCAGGCCGAACAGGCTGGGGCGGATCACTTCGGCGGTGGCCGATGCGGTCAGATCGTGACGCTCCTCATCGGTCATCTCGCGGCCGAGCAAATGCTGCTGCTCGCCGAAGCGGCGCAGGCAGTTTTCGATGATGATCACCGCGCCGTCGACGATCAGGCCGAAGTCCAGCGCGCCCAGGCTCATCAGATTGCCCGACACGCCGCCGCGGACCATGCCGGTGATGGTGAACAGCATCGCCAGCGGAATCACCAGCGCGGTGATCAGCGCCGCGCGGAAATTGCCCAGCAGCAGGAACAGCACCGCCACCACCAGCAACGCGCCTTCGACCAGGTTCTTGGACACCGTGGCGATGGTGCGGTCGACCAGCGAGGTGCGGTCGTACACCGCATTGGCGGTCACGCCCTTGGGCAGGCTGGCGTTGGCGGCTTCGAGTTTGCTTGCGGCGGCTTGCGAGACATCGCGGCTGTTGGAACCGACCAACATGAAGACGGTGCCGAGCACGACCTCATGACCGTTCTGGGTGGCCGCGCCGCTGCGCAGTTCCGGGCCTTCGCCGACCGTGGCGACATCGCGGATGCGGATCGGCACGCCGTCGCGGCGGTCGAGCACGATCTCGCCGATCGCTTCGATCTTGGCGATCTGCCCCGGCACCCGCACCAGGAACTGCTCGCCGTTGCGTTCGATGTAACCGGCGCCGACGTTCTGGTTGTTGGCGGCCAACGCGGCGACCACATCGCGCTGAGTCAGATTCAACGCGCGCAACCGCGCCGGATCGGGAGTGATGTGGATCTGCCGCGCGTAGCCGCCGATGGTGTTGACCTCGGTGACGCCGGGGGTGTTGCGCAACTGCGGGCGGATCACCCAATCCTGCAGCGTGCGCAGGTCGGTGGCGGTGTAGGCCGAACCGTCGGGCTTGCGCGCCTTAGGGTCGGCGTCGACCGTGTACATGAAGATCTCGCCCAGACCGGTCGCGGTCGGCCCCAGTTCCGGTTCCAGGCCCGCGGGGATCTGCGATTTCACCTGCTGCAATCGCTCGGCCACTTGCTGGCGGGCGAAATACAGGTCGGTGCCGTCTTTGAAAACCACGGTGACCTGGGACAAACCGTAGCGCGACAGCGACCGCGTGTAGTCGAGCTTGGGCAGGCCGGCCAACGCGGTCTCGATAGGGAAGGTGACGCGCTGCTCGGCTTCCAGCGGCGAGTAACCCGGCGCCTGGGTGTTGATCTGCACCTGCACGTTGGTGATGTCGGGGGTGGCGTCGATCGGCAACTTGCCGAAGCTCCACACCCCCAGGCCGATCAGGGCCAAGGTCAACGCCAGCATCAGCCAGCGGTGGCGGATGGCGAAACGCAGGATGCGTTCGAGCGCTCCGACGTTCGCCTCCGGCGCGGTCGGCGTCGGCACGGGCTCAGTGCTCATGCGAGGCCCCCGCTTTTTCGATGTCGGCCTTGATCAGGAAACTCTGCTCGACCACGATCTGCTCGCCGGCCTTCAAGCCCGACAACACTTCGGCGCGGCGCGCGTCGCGGCGGCCGAGCTTGACCGGCCGCGCGCTGTAGCGCTCGCCGTCGCGCAC
Source organism: Pseudomonas sp. CGJS7 (assembly GCF_036961695.1). Lineage (NCBI taxonomy): Bacteria > Pseudomonadati > Pseudomonadota > Gammaproteobacteria > Pseudomonadales > Pseudomonadaceae > Pseudomonas > Pseudomonas sp. CGJS7. The sequence goes on from NZ_JBAMDI010000211.1 coordinate 8,488, forward strand.
GAACACCACGTCGCTGTCGTCCATGCGCTGCAGCGCGGTCAGCGGCACGGCCAGATTGACCGGCAGTTGTTCCACCGTGACCCGCGCGCGCACCGCCGAACCCGGACGCCACAGGCCGTCGGCGTTCTTGATCGAGGCGCGCGCGACGGTGCTTTGGCTGGCGGTCGCGGTGCCCGGCAGGATCCGGTCCAGGGTGGTGTCGACGCCGTTGTCGTCGCCCATCCGCATCACCGTCACCGGCAAGCCCGGGCGCAGGTGCGAGGCGTCGGCGCCGAACACGTGCAGATCGACCCACAGCGTGGACAGGTCGGCGATCTCGAACAGCGCCGTGCCTTCCACCGCGACCTCGCCGACCGCGGCGTTGCGCGCCAGCACCACGCCGGAAATCGGCGCGGCGATCGAGTAGGTGGTCAGGCTGAGATTGCTGTCGATGGTGGCCAGGGTTTGCCCGGCGCTGACGCGGTCGCCGACGTTGGCGCGCAGCGAGCGCACCGGGCCGGGATAGCGCGCGGTGATCCGCGCCACCCGGCCTTCCAGCGGGGTGATCAGGCCTTGCACTTCGTGTTCGTCGGCGATGGTGCCGGCGCCGACCGCGGCCACGCCGATGCCGGAGCGGCGCGCGATTTCGTTGGCGATGACGGTGCTTTCGGCTTTTTCTTCGGGCTTTTCTCCGGCGGCTTCGCCGTGACCGGCCTCGCCTTCGCCTTCGGCGTGTTCGTGACCGGGCTTGGCTTCGTCGGCATGGCTTTCGGCCGCGCTTTCGCTCTTGGCCGCGGCTTTATCGTTCGAGCCGCCGCAAGCGCTCAGACTCAAGGCCAACAGGCCCGCGGCGATCAACAGTTCGGGCTTCATCGGGTGGCTCCTGAGGCATTGGGCGAGGCGGCGACAAGGGATTCGCCGGTGAGGCGCTGGATTTCGATCAGCGCCAGTTGCGCGTCGAGCGCGGTGTCCAGGCGCTGTTTGCGCACGGCCACGCTTTCGGCCTGCAGCAGGGCCAGTTCCAGGTAGCTGATGGCGCCGGCGCGGTAGGCGTATTCGGCGGCTTTTTCGGCGCGTTCCAGCCGCGGCAGGACGTCGTCCTTGAGCCGCGCGACTTCCAGCGCGCCGACCCGGTAGCGGCCGTGCGCTTCGATCAGGGTCGAGTACAGCGACAGGCCCTTGGCTTCGCGCTCGGTTTCCAACACCGCCAGTTCGGCCTGCGCGCCGCGGATGCCGGGCTCGGCGCGCGCGCGCGAACCCAGCGGCATCGACACGCTGCCGATCAAGGCCATGTCGCCGCCTTCCTGCAAACGGCGCACGCCGACTTGCCAGCTCAGATCCGGCGTCGCCTCGCTCTGGGCCAGGCGCACGCGCGCCTCGCCGATCCGGCGTGCGTCGTTGAAGCGCGCCAGTTCCGGGGTGCGGTCGAGCAGCGAGGACAAGGCGATCGCGTCCTGGATCGGCGGCAAGGCGTAGGGATCGCCGGCAACGGTGGCGAAGCCGGGGTCGCGTTCGCCCCACAGCGCCGCCAGATGTTGCCGCGCGACCAGCAGGGCTTGCTCGTTGCGGGTGCGTTCGAGTTCGGCGCGGGCCAGCGCGGCTTGCGCGGTCAGCAGACCGGACTCCGGCGACGCGCCGGCTTCCAGGCGTTGCCGCGCCGCGGCCACGCTGCGCTTGCGTTGGGCGATGTCGAACTGGGCCAGATCGATCCGCCGCTGCGCGGCGACGATGGCCAGATAGCGGCGCGCGGTCTCGGCCAGCAGGTCCATGCGCCGGGCTTCGCGATCCACCGCGAGCGCGTCGATCCGGCTTTGCGCGAACGCGCGGCGCGCGTCGAGCTTGCCGCCGCGTTCGAACACCGAGGCCAGGCTCAGGGTGATCTCGGCGCCTTGCACGCCGCTGACCGGGCCGGTGCCCAGCACGTTGTCGACCGCCACGCCGGCGACCCACGCCGGCTTCTGCGCGGCGATGTCGCGTTCGGCCTGCAGCACCGAGCGTTGCCCGCCGAACAAGCGCAGGTCGGGGTGGTTGTCGTCGATGCGCGCATAGGCATCGTCGAGGGTGAACACCGAACCGGCGCGCGGCGCGGCGGTTTGAGTGCCTGGAGGGGAAGGTGAGGCAAGGGGCGACTGCGCCTGTGCCGAAAAGCACAGCGCAGCCGTCAGCACGGCCAAAGCCGCCGGACGCAACCGCATGGGGGTATCTCCTGAATCGCTATAGACGCCGGCGCGTTCGCTGCACAGCGATCGCGGACGCGGCGAGGACGGGCCTCAGCCCGGGCCGGCACGCAGCCGGCGGCGAATCAGGCGATGGGCGGACGGAACGGCACCACCGTCGGGGTGGGCACGAACGCGGTCGCAAGGCCAGGCAGCGGCTGGGCGGGGGAGGGGACCAGCAATCCCAGCTCGATGCGCGGCAACAACGCGGCCTGCATCGCGCAGCAGTGGCTCAGGTGCCAACGGGTGTCGCCGCAGCCGTCGGGGTCTTGTTGCGGCTGGCCGTCGGCGTGGCGGACATCGTCGCCGCGATCGTGTTCGGCGGCGAAGGCGACGGCCGGTGCCAGTTCGGCGATCTCGCTGGCGAACGCCAACACCGGCTTGACCACCATCACGGCGATCAACACGCCGAAGACGAGGTAGCGCAGGACATTGACGAGGGCGGACGGGCCGGGCATGGCGCGATGATAGGAGGGCCGCAGCGCGCAATACAATTTCAGCCGAGCGTTTTTCGTTCAGGTCCGAGTGCGGTCGCGCTCGATTGGCCGGATTGCGCATCGCCGCGCCGCGCCCGCTGCGGCCATAATCCGCGCCGCGCGGCAGGAGGCCTGGCAGCGTGGACGCGGTTCGGTCCACCAGGATAGGCAAGGGCGGTGCAGTACCCACGTCACATCCTGTGCCTAGCCTGCGCGCGGATTTCGCAGTTCCGCGGTACAGGGGGTTTTGCAGTGAAGGTTGTGACCAAGCCGGGGCGCATCGCCGCCGCCGGCCTGTGGCTGGGTGCGGGCGGCGATGTTGTCGCTCCGGTCGGCGCCAGGAGCGCCGTCGTGGCCGCGCTGTTCGGCGCGAGTGTGTGTGCGTTGTTGAGCGCTTGCGGTTC
>NZ_JBAMDI010000212.1:0-11245 GCF_036961695.1 Pseudomonas sp. CGJS7
TTTCGCCGGAATGACGGGGAGAAGAGTGACGGTGAGAATGAAGTTTTCGATGCAGCCGGTTGCCGCGACTGCGTAACTGACAGGCCTCGCAAGGCATCAGCGCATCGGCGCCACCGCGCCTCACCCGCCTGGCTTCAACCGATGCTGCTCCCACGGAAACTCCCGCGCATGCAGCGCGAAGTACGCGCTCGGCAGATTCACGCCGACCCCGGCCAAGCCATCGTGCAAGGCGTGACGCACGGCTTCGTCGCCGGGTTCCGGCGGCTTGGTCAGGAACAGCGCCTCGTGCTGGCGATAGCACAGGCTGTATTCGTACTCGACCGCGCCGCCCCAGAAACACGCCGAGTGGTACAGCACCGGCAGCGACAATTCCGCCGCCAGTTCGCTCAGGTAACGCCGCAACGACGGCGGCGGCAGCGAATCGACGTCTTCGGGCACGGTATCGGCCGCCGGCGTCTCGCCGCTGGTGCATTCCAGCAAATACATCGCCAGCCGCCGGCCGATCCGGTCCGGTTCCGGGCCTTGCTCGTGCTTGGGACGCAGGCTCGACCACTCCAGCGACGGCGTGCCGTACCAGGAGTCGTCGCCCTCATCGCCGCGGGTATCGCGCACCGGGCGGATCGCGATCAGCCCGCCCTCGGGCAAGCCGTGGCGATGTTCCTCGGCATGCCACGGATGATCGTCCAGATCGCGCACCCAATACGCGAACGGCGCCAGCAACGGATCGGCAACGATCCGCTGCACCGCTTGCGCGGTGGCCGGGATCAGGATTTCGTCGGCGAACCAGGTCATCCGCGCTCAGGCCGCCGTGGCGCGCTCCGGCCAGATCGTCTTGGCCAGCAGTTCGTCGTTCCAATCGAAACTCAGCTTGCCGTCGTCGACGAACAGGCTGACGAAGTTGAGCACGTTGCGCGCGTACATCTCGCTGGCGTGGACCGCGCCGCTGCTGGCCAGATTCAACGGACCGGCGATGGTCACCCCGTCGGCGTCGATGGTTTCGCCGGGCCGGGTCAGTTCGCAATTGCCGCCGGTTTCGGCGGCCAGATCGACCAGCACGCTGCCCGGCTTCATCCCGGCGATCATCGCCGCGGTCACGATCTTCGGCGCCGGACGGCCGGGCACGGCCGCGGTGCAGACGATCACGTCGATGTTCTTCAAATGCTCGCCCAGGCGGCGCTGCTGTTCGGCGCGTTCTTCCTCGGTGAGTTGGCGGGCGTAACCGCCCTCGCCCGCGGCGCTCACGCCCAGGTCGAGGAACTTGCCGCCCAGCGATTCGATCTGTTCGCGCGTTTCCGGGCGCACGTCGAAACCTTCCACCTGCGCGCCCAGGCGCTTGGCCGTGGCGATGGCCTGCAATCCGGCCACGCCGGCGCCGACGATCAGCACCTTCGACGGACGGATCGTACCGGCCGCGGTGGTCAGCATCGGGAAGAACCGCGGCGCCAGCTGCGCGGCGATCAGCACCGCCTTGTAACCGGCCATGCCGGCTTGCGAGCTGAGCACGTCCATGGCCTGCGCGCGGGTGGTGCGCGGCAAGCGTTCGAGCGGGAACGCGTTGAGCTTGCGCGCAAGGATGGCCTCGCCGCGCGCGGCATCGGCCTGCGGCTGCAGCAAGCCGATCAGCGCCGCGCCTTCGCGCAATTGCGCCAAGCGCGCCGGATCCGGCGCCTGCACGCACAACACCACTTCGGCGTCGGCGGTGGCTGCGGCCGCATCGTCGGCCAGTTCGGCGCCGGCCTGGACGTAGGCGTCGTCGGTGAAACTCGCCGAACGTCCGGCGCCGCGCTGCACGCGTACGCGCGCGCCGCGGGCGACCAGTTTCTTGCAGGTCTCCGGCGTCAGCGCCACGCGCTTTTCGCCGGATGCGGTTTCGCTCGCAACGCCAATCGTGATGCCCGACATGCTCCGCTCCGTGCCCCGTTCGTCGCATCCTAACGGAATGATCGGGGCGCGTGCGATCTCGGATCGATGACCGCGGGCCGGCGGTGTCGCGGAAGCGGATTGAGGTCACAGGGCGAGCGGACGCCGGCCGGTGCGGTCGCGGCGGACGCATCGCGAGGCTTCGCGGGCGCGGGCTTGGCCCGGCGCGGTGCGCCGCGGCCGCTTCGCCCGCGCGGCGGGCGACCGCGATGGCCGCGGGTTGCGCGGTGTTACAAAAGATTTCGGGGCTTTCGCCCCGATCGATGTTCGCTGCGTGCCGCCGGCCGGATACCCGCGGGGTTCAGATCACCCGGTCCAGATGCCTGCGCACCTGACGCATCGCTTCGTCGAACGCGGTGCGCTCGGCGCCGACCAGCAGCCGCCCGGACGCGGCCAATACCGCCAGTTCTTCGGCCGAAGCGACCAGGGCGCGCACGCCGCGCCGGTTCACCAGCAAGAAACGCGAGGTCAGCGGGCTGACCCAGGCGACCTTGACCGCAACGGTCTCGCCCTGGGTGTTGGTCAGGCGCAGCCAATCGCCGGGTTCGAGCTGGCGCATGCGCTCGGCCAGCAGCGGATCGTGCGCGACCTGGGCGGTGCCGCCGGCCAGATACAGGCGACGCTCCTCGGCCACGTCTTCTTCGACCTCAGCCGCGCTCGGCAGCGGGTGCGCCATGCGCTCCTTGTCCGGCGTGGCCAAGGCGCGCACCAGACCGGCCATGCCGTGCTGGGCGGCGCTGTCGTCCAGGCCGGAACTGGCCAGGCACTGGGCGATGATCGGCTGCAACGCCAGCAATTGATCGGCCAGCTCGCGCCCGCGATTCTCCGCGGCGAGCTTGTCGGCCATCACCAGCGCGTCGCCCAGCGCCAGGGCTTGCGCGCGGCGCTTGGGGTCTTCGTTTTCGCGCAGCATCACCTGGACCAGATGGTGCCGCCACGGGGTGGAGATGAAGTCGGCCACCGCCTGGGTCAGGCGGCCTTCGCCGATGCGCTCGCGCACCGCCTGGTCGGCCTGATTGCGCGCCGCGCCGAGGCGCTCGCGGCCGTAGGTAGCCTTGGCCGCGCGCTGTTCCTGCAATTCGATCCGGCGCCGGTGCTGGGCCAGCAACGCGTCCAGCTCGGCGTGGGCGAGTTCGAACACTGCCAGGTCTTCGTTGTACTCCGAGACGATGCGCTGGGAGATTTCCGAGGCGCGTTCGAGCAGATCGCGGTCCTGCGGCGTCTCGCCGTCGTTGCCCTCGCAGGCCTCGGTGATCGCATCGAGCAGGCGCCGCGCCGGGTGTTCGCGTTTGACGAACACCGCGTTGTCGGTCAGCGCGACCTTCACGTACGGCATCACCAGCCGCGCGTACACGCGCCGGGCGCGGTCCTGCAGGGCGTGGTTGCGGAACAGCGAATCGAACAACAACGCGACCAGATCGATCGCGTCGTCTTCTTCGGCGCTGAAGCAGGTCTGATCGGGGTTGAAGCCCAACCGGCGCGCGCCGTCGTAAAGCTGATCGCGGATGGTCTCGCCGAGCCGGCCGGACACCGACAGCGCGCGTGCGTACGCGTCCGGCGGTTCGGGCTGCAGCAGCGAGGCCATGCCGACCACTTCTTCCACCCGCAGCTCGCGCCGCGGCGCCATCGTGCGCTGCGGCTGCTGGTGGGTCGGCGGCAAGCCGCCGGCCTTGATCAAGCCCTCGCGCCAGGCGTGCAGTTGCGAGCGCAGCTCGGCCAGTTCACTGGCCATCGCCGCGACATCGGCCGGCGACACCTGCGCCTGAGCGCCGCCGTCGGCGTGCCCTGCGTGCCCGCCATGTCCGGCATGCGCGCCGTCGGCGTAACCGCCGCCGGCCATGCCGCTGTAGTCGTGGGCCGCGGACGGATCGCGATGCGGCACGGTGTCGAATACATCGTCCAGCGTGTTGCGGTCGCGGCGCTCCTCGGCCGGACGCGCCGGCGTACCGGGCGCGGCGCCGGGCAGGGCCATGCCGTAACCGGCGGTGGCCAGCAGGCTGCTGATGCGCGCGTACAGATCGCCGAGCAGCCGCGAGAGTTCTTGTTCGTATTGGCGGAACAGGCGGATGCGCAGGCTTTCGTTGACCTGGGCTTCGCTGTAGATCGCGGTGAACGCCCGCACCAGCCGGCTCGGCCCGAGCGGCATCTCGCCGCCGCTGGAACCCAGCGCCTGGGCCAGCATCTTGAAGCGGCCGTCGAGCATTTCCAGCGGGCGCTGATAGCGCTGGTCCAGCGCCTCGCTGAGCCGCTCGCCGTCCAGGTCGAAGGCCAGTTGCTGCTCGCCGACCAATTGCAGCGGCGAGCCGCCCAGGCCGCCGACCGCCGCGCCGGGCGAGCGGAACTGCTCGAAGCCCTGGCCGACGTGCTGACGAAACGCCATCACATGGCTGGCCTGTTGCTGGCGCAACACCCACAATGCGGCTTGATCTTCGAAATGGTGGTTGCGGCCGTCGCCCTTCAGCGAATCGGCCTTCAGGGCGTCCTCGATCGGCCCGTACAGGGTGCCAGGCAGCCCCCCGAGTTGCTCGAGCGTCTGTCGTTTGATTTCTTCGAGCACGCGCGACGGATCGGTGCGCGTACCTTGAACGACGCCGTGCACGTGACCGGACACTGTACGGAGTTCCCCCTGGTGATGGCGTGTCTCCGCGACTCGCCGGGATTCAGAATAGTGCCTAGATGCGACCGTTTATGTGTCGCCGTTCATTTTTGTGACAAGGATTCGATTTACTTAAATGGCTACCCCCAATCCAGACTTGCTTGCCGCGCTCGACAGCCGGCGCTCGATCCCCGCCAAGCAGCTTTCGGCGCCCGGACCGGACGAAATTACCCTTCAGCGTATGCTGACCTCGGCCGTGCGCGTGCCCGATCACGGCAAGCGCGTGGCGTTCCGCTTCCTCACCATCCAGGGCGATGCCCGGCATGTGCTCGGCGAGCGCATCGCCGCGCGCGGGATCGAAAAATTTCCCGACGCCGGCCCCGCCGCGGTGGAGAAAGACCGCGGCCGTTTCTCGCACGCGCCGTTGATCGTGGCGGTGATCGCGCAACTCGGCCCGGACGAAAAAATCCCCGAGTTCGAGCGCACCCTCACCGCCGGCTGCGTCTGCTTCGCCCTGTTGCAAGCCGCGCAGGCGCTGGGCTTCGGTGCGGTCTGGCTGACCGGCTGGCCGGCCTACGACGAACAGGTCGAAGCGTGGCTGGGCCTGGCCGATGAGGAATGCATCGCCGGTTTCATCCACATCGGCACGCCCAAGCTGGACGCGCCCGAACGCGAACGCCCGGATCCGGCCGCGCTGACCCGCGCCTGGTCCCCGCTCTGAGCGGCCGCATGTTTGAATGACCGCATGAACCACCCCGCGCCCACTCCGCTGTATCTGGTCGACGCCAGCCTGTACGTATTCCGGGCCTGGCACTCGATCCCCGACGATTTCCAGGACGCCGAAGGCTGGCCCAGCAACGCCGTGCACGGCTTCGCCCGGTTCCTGCTGGAGCTGATCGAGCGCGAGAAGCCGCGGCATATCGCCATCGCCTTCGACGAAGCGCTGGACTCGTGCTTCCGCAACCAGTTGTACCCGGCCTACAAGGCCAACCGCGACCCGGCGCCGGATGCGCTCAAGCGTCAGTTCGGCCACTGCAAGGCCTTGTGCCAGGCGCTGGGGCTGGCGGTGCTGGCCGATGCGCAGTACGAGGCCGACGACCTGATCGGCAGCGCGATCGTGGCGATGCGCGGGCACGGCTATCGCGGGGTGATCGTGTCGGCCGACAAGGATCTGTCGCAGTTGTTGGTCGACCGCGACGAGCAATGGGATTTCGCCCGCGGCGTGCGCTGGACCGCCGACGGCGTGCCCGAGCGGCAAGGCGTGCAGGCGCGGCAGGTGGCCGATTATCTGGCGCTGACCGGCGATGCGGTCGACAACATTCCCGGCGTGCCCGGGATCGGCGCCAAGACCGCGGCCGCCCTGCTCGCCCATTTCGACACGCTCGATGCGTTGCTGGCGCGGGTCGAGGAAGTTCCGTTCCTGCGCCTGCGCGGCGCCGCCAGCGCGGCCGCGCGGCTGCGCGAGCACCGCGCCCAGGCCTTGCTGTGCCGGCAACTGACCACCATCGCCGTGGACGCGCCGCTGCCCGACAGCGGCGGCCATTTCGTCCGCGGCCAGGCCGATGCGGCGAACTTGCAGGCGTTGTGCGACCGCCTGCGTTTCGGTCCGATGACCCGGCGCCGGTTGTTCGACGCGGTCGGCCTGGACTTCGCGGCGTCACAAGTTCCGTCGTAGCATCGTTGCAATGCGGCAGGGGCTTGCCAGTTCGCGAGCTCACGCGCCGGACGCGATACGCTGGCCGCGCGAGCGCGGCATCCCGCTCCGGCCGAACACATCGACATCACTTTGAAGCGTAGCGGGCCGCGGCCCGCGACACGCCCACGCGAGGAACGCAATGACCCAGGCAGATCACGCAGCCCACGACGCAGCGGTGGAAACCATCTACACCGGCCAATGGCTGCGCATGATGCGCCGCGGTCACTGGGAGTACGCCGAACGCACCCACGGCAAGGGCATGGCGGTGATCATCATCGCCGTGACGCCGGACGACAACGTCCTGTTCGTCGAGCAATACCGCGTGCCGCTGGGCGCGCGCACCATCGAAATGCCGGCCGGCCTGGTCGGCGACGATCACGATCACGACACCCTGGAATCGGCGGCCAGCCGCGAGTTGGTCGAAGAAACCGGCTGGGAACCGGCGAAGGTGGAAGTGCTGCTGACCGGCCCGACCTCGGCCGGCATGAGCAGCGAACGCATCGCCTTCGTTCGCGCCAGCGGCTTGCATAAGGTCGGCGACGGCGGCGGCGTGGCCGGCGAAGACATCATCGTCCACCAGGTGCCGCGCGCGCAGGCGCCGGCGTGGCTGATGGGCAAGCAGGCGGAAGGTTTCGAGCTCGACCTGAAGTTGTGGGCCGGGCTGTGGATGATCGAGCGCAACCCGGATGGGTCGGCTGCGGGTTAAGCGCGCAACTGCACTGCCGCAACTCCCCCTGTAGGAGCTGCGCAAGCGCATCGCCTGAGCCGAGCGTGGGCGGCACTGCCGCCCACGCATCGCCGATCAAGCGAACCGATCGGTCGCGCGCACCAGCGCATCCACGTTCTCGGCCTCGAACGCCGAATGCCCCGACGCCGGGGTGATGGTCAGTTCCGCCTTCGGCCAGGCCTGCTTGAGTTCCCAGGCGTTCTGCACCGGGCAGACCACGTCGTAACGGCCGTGCACGATCACCCCGGGGATGTCGGCGATCTTGTGCGCGTCGCGCAGCAGCTGATCCTCGACTTCGAAGAAACCGCCGTTGACGAAGTAGTGGTTCTCGATCCGGGCGAACGCCAGGGCGAACTTGGCGTCCTCGTGGCCGCTGACGAAATCCTCGTCGACGTGCAGGAAGCTGGTCGCGCCTTCCCACACGCTCCAGGCGCGCGCGGCGTCCAGGCGGGTGGCTTCGTCTTCGCTGGTCAGGCGGCGATGGAAGGCGCTGATCAGATCGTGGCGCTCTACCGGCGGAATCGCCTTGAGGTAGTGCTCCCACGCATCGGGGAACAGGCGCGAGGCACCTTCCTGGTAGAACCATTCCAGTTCCCAGCGGCGCAGCATGAAGATCCCGCGCAGCACCAGCTCGGTCACCTGCTGCGGATGGGTTTGCGCGTAGGCCAGCGCCAGGGTCGAACCCCAGGAGCCGCCGAACACCTGCCAGCGGTCTATGCCGAGCTTGGCGCGCAGCTTTTCGATATCGGCCACCAAGTCCCAGGTGGTGTTGCCGACCAGATCCGCATGCGGGGTCGAACGCCCGCTGCCGCGCTGATCGAACAGGACGATGCGGTACTTGGCCGGGTCGTGGAAGCGGCGCATTTTCGCGCTGCAACCCGCGCCGGGGCCGCCGTGCAGCAGCACCACCGGCTTGCCTTCGGGGTTGCCGCACTGCTCGTAGTACAGGACATGGCGGTCGTCGACCTTGATCGTGCCGGTGTCGAAGGGTTCGATATCGGGATAAAGCGTGCGCATCGCGATGCCTCGCAGTGGGGATGCGGGGAGTTTACCGGGCTGGGGGGGTGGGATTCGGGTTTCGCGAGTCGGAACCAGCAACAGCGCACTCCCCTACCGTCATTCCCGCGAACGCGGGCTCCGCTTTACTTCGGCGGAGCCGAACATCCAGGGCCTTTCGTGCGAGAACGCTTGAAGTCAATGGATTCCCGCGTTCGCGGGAATGACGATCTGGAAGGATGGCGCTGAAGGCTCTGGATGTTCGGCTCCGCCGAAGTAAAGCGGAGCCCGCGTTCGCGGGAATGACGGGCTGGAGGGATGACGCTGAAGTCTCTGGATTCCCGCCTTCGCGGGAATGACGTCCTGGAGGGATCGCGCCGCGAGCAAGCCGCGATCACCCCACCGCCAACCGCCCCAAACTCACCCGATCGCGCCCTTCCCAATCCTGCTCGGTCGCCACCTCGCTCAACCCCGCCGCCAGCAACAGCGCGCGCACCGCCTCGCCCTGCCGCCAGCCGTGTTCGATCAGCAGCCAACCGCCCGGCCGCAGATGCGCCGGCGCTTCGCGGGCGATGATCCGGATCGCATCCAGACCGTCCGCGCCCGAAGCCAAGGCGCCGTTGGGTTCGTAACGCAGATCGCCCTGGCGCAAATGCGGATCGTCCGATTCGATGTAGGGCGGGTTGCTGGCGATCAGATCGAACCGCTCGCCGGCCAGCGGCGCGAACCAGTCGCCCAGGCGGAACTCGACCCGCGCCAGCCCCAACGCCGCGGCGTTTTCGCGCGCGATCTGCAACGCCTGCGCGCTGACGTCGACCGCGATCACCCGCGCCGACGGCCGCTCCAGCGCCAAGGCCAATGCGATCGCGCCGCTGCCGGTGCCGAGATCGGCGATCGCCAACGGGCCAGCGCCGGATTCGGGCAAACGCAGCAGAGCCAGTTCGACCAGGCGCTCAGTCTCCGGACGCGGAATCAAGGTCGCCGGGGTGACCCGCAGATCGAAGCGCCAGAAACCGCGCGAGCCGATCAGGTACGCGACCGGTTCGCCCTCGGCGCGACGCGCGATCAGCGCGCGTACCGCCTCCGCCTGAGCATCGTCCAGGCCGTCGTCGCCGTGCGCGAACAACCAACTGCGCGGTTTGCCGAGCGCGTGGCAGACCAGCAACTCGGCATCGGCCGCGTCCATACGTTGGCGCGCCTCGCGCAGCAGGGCATCGATGCGGGTCATGGGCGGCGCGGACGGAATCGACGGAACGGGGGCGCCATCGTAGCGCGGCACGACGAAAACGGCCGCTCGCGCGATCCCCATCGACACGGCCCGCGCGAACGGCGCGAGCCGTCGCCGCCAGCGCCCGCGCGAAACCGTGCTGCGACGCAACGCGCCGCATCGCCGGGCGATGCGCGGCCCGCGATCCGCGTCGCCGCGCACCGGCGCGCTCAGCACTTTGATTGCTCAGGAAAAACCTCGGCCCGACCGCACGTTTAAACGTTTTTACCTTATTTAAATCGATCCAAGTGTTGACACGCCGAAATCGCCGCTCGCAATGTCGGCCCGTCGCCGCAGCGCGACAACGACCGCGTCTTCGCCTCGCGACCACCCTCGCGATGCGACCACGCGCACAGCCGCCATTGCGTCGCCGTCGACGCTCATCGCAGGGGACCGCTCCATGTCGAAGTCGCACCAGCCATCGTCCGCCACCCGTCGCCTCGTTCCGGCGCTCGCCGCGTTGACGCTCGCCCTCGCCGCGCCGGCCGCGATCGGCGCGGAGTCGGCGATCTTCGGCGGCGGTCCGTTCTATTCCGGCGGGCAGACCGTGATCAACGATCTCAAGGCCTCCGGTTTCACCACCGTGTTCCTGTGGAGCATCCACATCGAGGACAACGGCGATCTGGTCTACAACGACATCCCGATCGTCAAGAACGGCGCCTACACCGGCGCCGACGCCGATTGGCCGGCGCGATTGGCCTCGCTGAAAACCGCGCCGACCTCGGTCAAGCGGGTGGAAGTCTCGATCGGCGCCTGGGGCGTGCCCGATTTCGAGCGCATGTCCAAACTGGCCAACGGCACCGCCGCCGGCTGCGGCACCACGATCGTCTGCGGCACCGGCAGCACCAGCATCCTCTACCGCAATTTCCAGGCGTTGAAGACCGCCACCGGCGCCGACGCGGTCAACTTCGACGATGAGAGCCACTACAACGTCGCCGACACCACCACCTTCGGCCAGATGCTGGTCGGGCTGGGCTACAAGATCACTTTCGCGCCCTACACCAACCAGAGCTTCTGGAAGGGCGTGAAAGACAACCTCGGCGCGTCGGTCGACCGCATCTACCTGCAGGTCTACGACGGCGGCGCCGGCAACAACCCGTCCACCTGGAACACCGCGATGGGCATGACCGTGATGCCAGGCCTGTGGACCAAGCACGGCAGCGGCTGCAGCGCCGGCGACAGCCCCAGCCAGGTCAACACCCGCATGGCCGGCTGGAAAACCAGCGCCGGCATCAGCGGCGGTTTCCTGTGGTTGTACGACGACATCCTGGCGTGCTCGGCGCAAGGCACCACCGCCCAATACGCGGCGGCGATCAACAACGCGCTCAGCGGCAACACCGCGCCGGTGGCCAATTTCGGCGTCAGCGTCAGCGGGCTGACCGCGACCTTCAGCGATTCCTCCAGCGACGCCGACGGCAGCATCGCCTCGCGCAGCTGGAACTTCGGCGACGGCGGCACCTCGACCGCGACCAATCCCAGCCGCACTTACGCCAGCGCCGGCAACTACACCGTCAGCCTGACCGTGACCGACAACGGTGGCGCGACCAATACCAAAACTCAGACGGTCTCGGTCGGCGCGGGCAACGTCAATCTGGCCTTGAACAAGGCCACCACCAGCTCGGCCGCGTGCAACAGCAACGAATCCGGCGCCAAGGCGGTCAACGGCAGCGTGTCGGGCGGCAACACCGACAAGTTCTGTTCGCTGGCCTCGCCCTCGTGGCTGCAGGTCGACCTGGGTTCGGCGCAGACCGTCAGCAGCTTCGTGGTCAAGCACGCCGGCGCCGGCGGCGAGTCGGCCAGTTGGAACAGCAAGGCCTTCACCATCCAGACCTCGACCAACGGCACCAGCTGGAGCACGCCGGTGACGGTGACGGCGAATACCGCGAGCACCTCGACCCATTCGATCAGCGCCACGTCCGCGCGCTACGTCAAGCTCAACGTGACCGCGCCGACCCAGAACACCGATCCGGCCACGCGCATTTACGAGTTCGAGGTGCGCTGAGCCGCGAACCACCGCGCAGTTTCGACAGCACCCTGTAGGAG
>NZ_JBAMDI010000213.1:0-11028 GCF_036961695.1 Pseudomonas sp. CGJS7
TTCATTCAGCGCTTCGGTGCGATCCAGCGGGCCACCAGCGGGCCGCGCCGGCGGACCGACGGGGATCGGCGGGGACGGAACCTGCGCGGCGAGCACCGGCGCGGCGCGGACATCGGCGCCGCAATCGCGCTCGGTCTTGCACAACGCCTGCCATGAAGAGGACATGCCGATCCACACCGATGGGATAGCTCGATCCTAGGCACCGCCGCCACGCGGGCGATGTCGCGGGGCTGTCGTTTTGTTTCAGTGTGTTACAAGCGCGAAAGGCCGGCACCGCCTTCGTTTAGCCTGAAGACCTACGTACGGATTCCGAAATGGCCCATCCTGCGCCGCCCACCGTTCTGGTCGTCGACGACGACGACATGATGCGCGCCATGCTGGCGCGGTTCCTCGGCGACAACGGCCTGCGCGTGATCGAGGCCGGCAACGGCGCGCGCATGGCCGAACGCCTGGCCGCCGGCCCGGTCAGCGTGGTGTTGCTGGACGTGATGCTGCCCGGCGACGACGGCTTCACCCTGTGCCGCAAGCTGCGCGCGACCAGCGACGTGCCGGTGATCCTGCTGACCTCGGTCAACAGCGATACCGATCGGGTGGTCGGACTGGAGCTGGGCGCCGACGACTACATCGCCAAGCCGTTCAACCCGCGCGAGTTGCTGGCGCGGATCCGCGCGCTGCTGCGCCGGGTCGATGTCGAATGGCGCGGCGCCGCGCGCGGCGCGGAGTACAGCTTCATGGGCTGGAAGCTCAATGCGCGCCACCGCACCCTGCTGTCGCCGCAAGGCGCGCTGACCGAGCTGACCAGCGGCGAGTTCGATCTGCTGCTGGCGTTTCTGGAGCATCCGCAGCGGGCGCTGTCGCGCGATCAGTTGATCGATCTGGCCCGCGGCCGCGCGCTCAGTCCGTTCGATCGCAGCATCGACGTGCAGATCAGCCGCCTGCGCCGCAAGATCGAGACCGCGCCGCAGCGTCCCAGCCTGATCAAGACCCTGCGCAACGAAGGCTATTTCTTCGCCGCCGACGTGACGGTGAGCAACGCCGAGCCCGGCGCATGAAGGCCGATCTGGGGCTGTCGAAAGTCCGTCTGGCGCCGCGCATCGTGTTCGTGGTGTTGCTGACCATGGCCATGACCTTGCTGCTGGATCTGGCCATCGGCATGGCCCTGCGCTCGACCGGCCCGACCCTGGTCGACGAACAATCGCTGCTGCAGGAAGCCATGAGCCTGAGCGTGGCGGTGGCCGCGCTGCCGCCGGAACAGCGCGAGGAGACGGTGCGCAAGGCCGCCAGTTCGCGCCGGATCGACTTCGCCCTGCTGCGCATCGACGAGCGCCGCGACGCCTTGCCGCTGGCCGGGCTGATCGACACCATGCGCAAGCGCCTGGCCGAACGCACCGAACAACCCAACGGCGCCTACGCGGTGTCGATGAACTTCCTGCCGGCCGGGCCGGGCCGGCGCCTGCGCCAGGTCACCGTGGTGGTGCCCACGCCCGGCGCGGAACGCGGCGAAATCCTGTCGGTGGCCGCCGCGCGTTCGACCGGCGGTTATTACGTCGCCCACACCTTGCCGGCGATTCCGGCCGGCACCGTGGTCGGGCGGTTCGAACCGGCGTTTTCCGCGACCCATCCCGCGCCGGACGAGTCGGTCGCCGCGCGCGACTACTCGCAGACCGTCATCCTCGACACCGCGACCTTGCCCGCCAACATCGAAGGCCTGCCGGCCGCGGTGCCGACGACGCCGCTGATGCGGACCGCGCCGATGTCGCCGCCGCTGACCCATGTGCGCGCGCCGCCGGCGATGCAATCGGTGCTCACCCAACTGGCCGCGCCGCACCTGGGCGCGGATTTCCTGGAGAACCTGCATGTGGATCCGGCGGTGCCGAGGATTTCGGTGGCGCTGGAACTGGCCGACGGCCAGTGGCTGATCGCCAGCCCCGGCAAACCCAATCCGGTATGGCTGCGGCAGTTGCTGAAACTGTCGGGGGTGATCTTGCTGCTGGTGGCGGTGGCGATGCTGTCGATCCGCACCGCGCGCAGTTTCGTCCAGCCGCTGACCCAGTTGTCGATGGCCGCCGAACGCCTGGGCCGCGAACGCGAACCGACCCCGATCGCGGCGATGTCGATCCCCGAATACGCGGCCATCGCGCAGAAGTTCAACGAGATGCAGGTGCGGCTCAAGCGCTTCGTCGACGATCGCACCGAGCAACTGGCGGCGATCTCGCACGACCTGCGCACCCCGCTCACGCGCATGCGCCTGGTCGCCGAATACGTCGAGGACTCGCCGCGCGAGCAATTGCTGGCCGACATCTCGCAGATGGAAACCATGATCGCCGGTTTCCTGGCCTTCGCCGGCGAAGACGCCAGCATGGAGCCGCATCAGAGCGTGGACATCGCCGCCTTGCTGATCAGCCTGTGCGACGACATCGCCGATCGCGGCGGCGACGCCGATTACCAAGGGCCCGATCACGCCTACCTGCCCTGCCAGCCGATCGCGATGCGGCGCGCCTTGGCCAATCTGATCGACAACGGTTGCCGCTACGGCGACCGGGTGCGGGTGTCGCTGAGCCTGGCCGATACCGCGCTGCGGATCACCATCGACGACGACGGCCCCGGCATCGCGCCGGAGCACCATGAACTGGCGTTCACGCCGTTCCAGCGCCTCAACCACACCCGCGGCCGTCACGCCGCCGGCTCGGGCCTGGGCTTGTCGATCGCGCGCGGCGTTGTGCGCGGCCACGGCGGCGAAGTGCAACTCGCCGCCGCGGCCAGCGGCGGCTTGCGGGTCGAGATCGATCTGCCGGTTCCGGCCTGACTCAACCCGCATCGCCTGTCGACTCCGCGCGCGAACGGTTTGCCCGTACGCCGCATGAACGCAAGCGCGAACGTTCGAACAGGTTCGAAACGTGGCGCAGGCGCGCATAGCCAAACTCGATCGCATCGCAAGACCGTGCCGCGATCCATCGGCGAAACCTTCGCCGTGGCGATGCGCGCGCCGTCTTGGCGATGCGTCGCGGCAACGCCCCGGCGCCGGAGCGGAACGCCAACGCGGCCGTGAGCCGTCACGCGGTCCGCGCATGCACCAGTACCCATCAGGGGCGCGACCATGCAAAGCGAACAACTTCGTTACAACGCCTACACCGGCCACGACGGCGGCGACATCGGCCACTATCCCGAACCCGACGACACGCCCGTCGATGCCGACGGTTTCCGCCTGTATCTGGAGCGCGGATTCAACTGCGTGCGTCCGTCCGCGCAGTCGGCCTCGTACTGGCTGCAGTTGCGTGGGCGTTCCTATATCGAAAGCAAGGAAGGCCACTTCGTGCTCAAGCCGGGCCAGTGGTTCGCGCTGGAACGCGAAAGCGCGCCGAGCATCGGCACCGACCGCCGCGGCGTGTTGATCGGCTTCAGCGCCGATCCGGCCCTGCTGGCCGACATCGAACGGCATTGGCGCATCGCCTTGTTGCCGGGCGAAGGCCAACTCAGCCGCAGCGAACGCCTGACCCTGGCGCGGCTGTGGCGGCAATGCGCCGCGACCTTGTTCGCCGCCAACGACCGCTTCGAGCGTCAGCGCGCGTTCCGCCGCTTGCTCGCGGGCGTGCGCGACACCCAGAGCGATCTGGCGCTGAAGCTGCGCCATTGCCCGGGCCGGCGGGTGGCGCGGCAACGGCAGGTGTTCGCGCGGCTGCAACGCATGCGTCTGTTCCTGCGCGGCAACATCGACCGGCTGGTGCCGATGGCCGAACTGGCGGATCTGACCAGCTTCTCGCCGTGGTGGATCTCCAAGACCTTCAAGGCCGTCTACGGCGACACCGTGCAATCCACCAGCGTGGCCTTGCGGATCGAACACGCCTGCGACCTGTTGACCGCCAGCGCGCTGTCGATCGGCGAGATCAGCCACGCCTGCGGTTTCGATTCGCCGTGCAGCTTCGCCCGCACCTTCCGCGCGCGGATGGGCTGCACCGCCAGTCAATACCGGATCAATCCACACGCCAAGATCGCGCAAGTCTAGCGCCGGTAATTCCTACCCGTCCGCGCCCCCGACCGCCTTAGTTTGCGTGTGCGTTTTAACGCACACATAACAACGAAGGGGAACCGCTAGATGACGTCGTACCCACCCAAACCATTTATTTTCCGAGCCGTTTTGCCGGCGCATATCGCCTTGGCGCTGGCCGTGGTCAGCGCACCCTCGCACGCTCAGAGCGAGCAGACCGGAGGCGGCAACAAACAAGCCACCACCCTGGACCGGGTCGAGGTGGTCGGCTCGCGCATCAAGCGCGCCGATCTGGAAACCTCGCAGCCGGTGTTCACCCTGAGCCGCGAGGAAATCCAGAAGCAAGGCCTGACCTCGATCGCCGACGTGCTGCAACGCATTTCCACCAACGGCGCCGCGCTCAACCGCACCTTCAACAACGGCGGCGACGGCTCGGCCTCGATCAGCCTGCGCAACCTGGGCGCCAAGCGCACGCTGGTGCTGTTGAACGGTCGCCGCTGGAGCACGCAGCTGGACGGCTCGGTGGATCTGAACACGATTCCCTCGGCGATCATCGAACGGGTGGAAGTGCTCAAGGACGGCGCCTCGACCATCTACGGCTCCGACGCCATCGCCGGCGTGGTCAACATCGTAACCCGCAGCAATTACGAAGGCGCCGAGGCCAGCGCCTACATCGGCCAGTTCGGCCAGGGCGACGGCGGCCGCGAGGCCTACGACTTCACCCTGGGCGTGCGCAACGACCGCGGCTCGCTGCTGCTCGGCGCGTCCTACGTCAAGGAAGACGAAGTCATGGCCGGCGCGCGCAAGATCTCCGCCGGCGGCCCGCCGTTCTTCGGCGGCCAAAGCCCGGTCGGCGTGCCCGGCTCGTTCGTCGACCCCAAGGACAACAAGACCTACATCCTCGGCCCGAACGGCCAGTTCGTCCCGTTCAACAGCGACGTGCACGGCTACAACACCGCGCCCGACAACTACATGCTGACCCCGCAGGAACGCACCGGCATCTTCGCCCAGGGCCTGTACGACATCACCGACAAGGTCACCTTCCGCAGCGAGTTCCTCTACAACCAGCGCACCTCCGAACAGCTGCTGGCGGCGATGCCGGTGTCGGGCTACAAGCTCAGCAAGGACAGCATCTACAACCCGACCAAGGGCACCGCCAATCCGCGCGATCTGACCACCTCGCGCCGCTACGTCGAATCCGGCGGGCGCTCGTTCAATCAGGACGTCAAGACCTTCCACTTCTACGGCGGCTTCGAAGGCGTGTTCGATGTCGGCGAGCGCCAGTTCAACTGGGACGTGGGCTATCGCTACGACCGCACCGACGAAAACTCGCTGACCTACGGCCTGTTCAACAAGCAAGCCATCAACAACGCGATGGGCCCGTCCTTCATCGACGCCGGCGGCGTGGCCCGCTGCGGCACGCCCAGCGCGATCATTCAAGGCTGCGTGCCTATCAATCCGCTCGGCCCGATCGGTTCGATCAGCAAGCAAGCGCTGGATTACATCTCCTTCACCGCCCACGATTCGACCAAGCTGGAGTCCAAGAGCTACACCTTGAACGTCACCGGCGATCTGTTCGACCTGCCGGCCGGCCCGTTGAGCTTCGCCGCCGGTTATGAGCGGCGCAGCGAAAGCGGCCAGTTCGATCCCGACGCCTTCATCGCCTCCGGCCAGAGCACCGGCAACGGCACCAAGCCGACCAAGGGCAGCTACTCGCTCGACGATCTGTATCTGGAATTGTCGGTCCCGGTGCTCAAGGATCTGCCGTTCGCCAAGCTGCTGGATTTCTCGCTGGCCACGCGCCGCTCCGATTACGACACCTTCGGCAGCACCCTCAACAGCAAGTTCGGCTTCCGCTGGAAACCCTTCGACGACCTGATGATCCGCGGCAACTGGGCCGAAGGCTTCCGCGCCCCGGACATCATCGCGCTGTATCGCGGCGACGCCGACAGTTTCGAAAGCTATGCCGACCCGTGCTCGCGCCATTCCGGCCGCCGCTCCAACGCCGCGATCAACGCCAAGTGCCTGGCCGAGGGCCTGCCGGCCTCGTTCGAACAACCCGGATCGGGCTCGTCGCGGCAAACCCGCGAACCCTTCACCTTCGGCTCCAACCCCGACCTGATGCCGGAAACCTCGACCAGCACCACCCTGGGTTTCGTCTACAACCCCAGTTGGTTGCCGGGCTTCGACATCTCGGTGGATTGGTACCGGATCAAGATCAAGGACGCGATCACCACGCCGACCGTGCGCTTCATCCTCGACAAGTGCTACACCGGCACCGCCGCCGAGCAAGCGATCTATTGCAAGCTGTTCAAACGCGACATGAGCTATCCGGGCAGCCCGGGCATCATCACCGATATGGATCTGCGGCCGATGAACGCGGCGCAGTACGAGGTCGAAGGCTACGACATGACGATGCATTACCGTCTGCCCGAAACCCGTTGGGGCAAGTTCGCCATCTCCTGGGACACCACCTACACCGCGCGTTGGGACTTCAAGGCGACCAAGGATTCGGAAGCCGAGAAGCGTCTGGGCCGGTACTTCGGCGGCGACCGCGATCCGTACTGGCGCATCCGCTCCAACCTCAACCTGGATTGGACCTACGGCGATTTCGGCGCGACCTGGGGCATGCGCTACATGTCCGGGCTGGAGGAAGAATGCCCGCAGGCCTACGCCCAGTACTGCTCCAATCCGAAGGAGCTGACCAACCGCTTGCCGGCGACCACGTATCACGACGTGCAGTTCCGCTACAACACGCCGTGGAACGCGACCGTGGCGGTGGGTTCCAACAACGTCTTCGCCAAGGAACCGCCGCTGGCGCTGACCGCGCCGTACAACCAATTCGATCCGCAGTACGACGTGCCGGGACGTTTCTACTACCTGCAGTACCGTCAGCGCTTCTGAGCCCTCGGCCGGCCGGCGATGCTTCGCCGGCCGATTCCCCCGACCGACGCGCGCTGCGCGCACCGACCCGGCGATGTCCCCCGCCGGGCCGGTTTTTTCGTTTCCGGCGCCGCGGCAGTTTTGTTCAATACAGCGCCGGCCGCGCCGGGCAGCATCGCTCGCAATCAACGCGAGCGAATGCGATGCAACTCAGTGTGTACCTGTCGATGGCCGCCTTCGCCCTGGCCGCCTCGATCACCCCCGGCCCGGTCAACGTCGTCGCCCTCAGCGCGGGCGCACGCCACGGCCTGCGCGCGAGCGCGGCCCACGTCGCCGGCGCGACCGCCGGCTTCTGCCTGCTGTTGCTGCTGGTCGGATTGGGCCTGCACGAACTGTTGGTCCGCGCGCCGTGGATCGCCCGCCTCATCCAGTGGACCGGCGTGGCGTACCTGCTGTTCATGGCGTGGAAACTGGCCCGCGACGACGGCCGCATCGATCTCCAGCAAGCCCAGCGCGCGCCGTCGCTGTTGAGCGGCGCGATCATGCAGTGGCTCAACCCGAAAGCCTGGATGGCCGCGGTCGCCGGCATCGGCGTGTACGCCGCCGACGGCGACCTCGCCCGGATCGGCTGGTTCGTGGCGATCTATTTCGCGATCTGCTTCGTCTCGGTCGGCGCCTGGGCCTATGCCGGCGCGGCGTTGAGCGGGCGCTTGCGCGATCCGCGGCGGATGCGCTGGTTCAACCGTTCGATGGCGGCGCTGCTGGCGGCCAGCGCGATCTGGTTGCTGATCGGTTGAGCCGCTAGGCCCGGTACTGTCCGGGCGTGGCCGCGACGCGGCGTTTGAACTCGCGCTGGAAATGCGCCTGATCGGCGAAGCCGGTGGCGGCCGCGGCGTCGGCGATGCTTTCGCCGCGGCGCAGCAGCTCGCGGCCGGCGCGGATGCGGCGGTCGATCAGATAACGGTGCGGGGTCATGCCGTAGCGCGAGCGGAACGCGCGGATCAGGTACGAGGACGACAGGCCGGTGGCGGCGCAAAGATCCTCGATCCGCACCGCGTCGCGGTAATGCGCGGCGATGTAGTCGAGCGCGCGTTGCAGGCGCGGGTCGGCGGCGTGGGCCTGCGCGCTGGTAATCGTCGCGCCCGGTTGACGGTGCAACAGATCGGCGAAGAACTCGATCGCGACGGTCTGTTTGCGCAACAGCTCGGCCGCCGGATCGGTCAGCGTCCGATACAGGCGATTCAAACCGGCGTACAGAGCCGGTTCCTCGCTGAGCGCCATCGGCAAGGCTTGCAACTCGCGCCCGCGGCTGTGGCCTTGCGGACGTTGCAGATCGGCCAGCCACGCCGCGTCGACGTACAGCATCCGATACGCCCACGGCTCATCGGCGAGCGGATTGCAGGCATGCACCTCGCCCGGGTTCATCGCCACCACCGCGCCGCGCTGGACCGTCCAGCGGCGCGCGCCGTTGAGGTAATGGCTGCGTCCGCCGGTGATCGCGCCGATCGAATAGGTCTCGTGGGTGTGCTTGTCGTAGCAGACCCGGCGGCCGTCGTCGACCTGGCGCGCTTCCACGAACGGCAGGCGCGGGTCGCGCCAGAAGGTCGAAGGCCGGTCGGGAGGGGATTCGCTCATCAGGGTTGCGCCGCGGGCGTTGCGTCCAGGGTAAGGGCCTGGGGTCGGTGGGCGGGCGGATCAAGTGCGCACACTAGGTTATCGGCAACCGGGCGATTCGGCCCGTTCGCTTGGATCAGTAGCGAATGTCCTGCGCCCGCCCGCCTTCATAGGTGATATCCGCATCTTGGTCGTCGCCGCCGGTCTGGCCATCCTTTCCGAGCGAGAACAGGAGAAAACCTTTGCAGTCCTCGCGACGACGGTAGTAGTACGACCGCCCCCAGCCGTCCCGGAGCTCTTCGGGTTTCGCATACGGCCCCAAATCGGCCGGGATCGGCAGCGTCAGTGCCTCCAGCCTGCGCGGCGGACAACCGGTGTCCTGGCGGTAGATCTCGATCTTGTGCGCCAAATAGCGCAGATCAAAACTGGTCCGTTGATGCGCGCTGTGGTGATACGGGTCCGGCATCAGCACCCTCCATGCCACATGCATCGACACCGCCAAAACGAGAGCGGCCAACACAGCCGCGACGATCTTCAACTTCATCGCAGTGCGCCCTCCTAGCGCCCGGTCGGAATTTTCGCGACGCCCGCAACCGCGTTCGCGATCGCTTCGGACTGCAGGTCCCCGGCATCGCCCTCACCGCCCAAACGGCCGTCCTTGCCCAGCGAGAACACAATGAACTGCCGGCCATCGGGCTCGACCCGATAGTAGAACGGCCGCTCCCAGCCATCGACCAGCTCATTCGCGTTCGCGTAAGGGCCGAAGCGGCTTGGATGGGTCAGTTCCTCCAGGCTCGCCGGCAAGCGGCCGTTGTCCTGACGGAAGGCTTCTACCTTGCTCCCGAGAATACTGATGATGGCCCGGGTCATCGCGGGACGGTTGGGATAGTCGCATCCGCCGAAAAATCTCGGCAGCAGCCAGCCGAGCGCGAACGCAATGGCGACCGCCATCGCACCGGCGATCGCCGCGCGTCTGATCCAACGACTGCGTTTAGTGGGGCTGTCCATGCACTCGCACCGTCCCTCGGCCGCGCGGGTCTACACCGTCAACGTCATCCCAGGCCGCGCCAGTTCCACCTTCAAGCCGAACCGCTCGCCGATCTCCCCAGCCAAGGCCTCGCGCGCCTTGTCCTCGCCATGCACCAGCGCCAGCGGCGGATGGCCGGCGATCTGCCCATACCATTCGATCAACCCGTTCTGATCGGTATGCGCCGACAGCCCGCCGATGGTGTGGCGCTGCGCTTGCGCGCGCACGTCGCGGCCGTGGATGCGCACCCACTGCGCGCCTTCGACCAGGCGCCGGCCGATGGTGCCTTCGGCTTGATAGCCGACAAACACCACATGCGTCTGCGGCTTGCCCAGGTTGTGCTTGAAGTGGTGCAGGATGCGGCCGGCGTTGGCCATGCCGGAACCGGCGATGACGATGGCGCCGCGTTCGATCTGGTTGATCGCCATCGAGTCCTGCGCCGATTCGGTCAGATGCAGGTTGGGCAGATTGAACGGGTTGGGTTTTTCCTTCCACACCCGCACCGCGTCTTCGTCGAACAAATCGGTGTGGCGGTCGTAGACCGCGACCACCTTGGCCGCCATCGGGCTGTCGAGGAAAATTTTCCAGCGGCCGACGTTCCATTCGTCCCAATACTTGGCCAGCCAATACAGCAGCTCCTGGCTGCGGCCGACCGCGAACGCCGGAATCAGCACGTTGCCGCCGTCGTTCCAGGCGGTTTCCAGAATGCGCCCGAGTTCGAGGATGGTTTCGGCGCGGTCCTTGTGCAGGCGGTCGCCGTAGGTGGATTCCATCAGCACCAGATCGGCGCGGTCGATCGGCGCGGGGTCGCGCAGGATCGGCGTGCCCTTGGGGCCCAGATCGCCGGAGAACACCAGCTTGCGCTGCTCGGCATACACCTCCACCGCCGAGGAACCGAGGATGTGCCCGGCCTCGCGGAACGCGATCTCCACCCCCGGCAGGATTTCGCGGCGGCTGTCGTAGGGCAGCGCCTGTACCCGTTGCATCGTCGCCTCGACGTCCTCGCGGGTGTACAGCGGCACCGATTCGGCCTGGCCGTGCGGGCGCTTGCGGTTGTCGCGCTCGGCTTCGCTTTCGGCGATGGAGGCCGAATCCAGCAGCATGATCCGCATCAAGTCGGCGGTGGCTTGCTGCGCGTGGATGGCGCCGCGGAAGCCGCGCTTGACCAGCAGCGGCACCCGGCCGATGTGGTCGATATGGGCGTGGCTGATGACCAGCGCGTCCAGGCCGGCGGCGTCGAACGCGAACGGATCGGCGTTGCGCCGCTCGGCTTCGGGGCTGCCCTGGATCATGCCGCAGTCGAGCAGGATGCGATGGCCGGCGGCCTCGACTTCGTGCAGGGAACCGGTGACCTCGCCGGCGGCGCCGTGGAAATGAACGCGCATGATTCGATCCGCTCCTCAATGACGTCGGCCCGGTTCGGGCCGCGATCCGGGGCCGAAGTTAGCATGCGGGGGAGAAGCTAGGCGTCGGGTCTGTCTACGGCAATGGACCTCGCAGTCGCGCGGTGGCGCCGTTT
>NZ_JBAMDI010000214.1:0-10954 GCF_036961695.1 Pseudomonas sp. CGJS7
AATCGGGCGATTGAGCAAGGAGGCAGGCATGGCGATGATCGTTCCGGAGTTTTGGGCGGAGGCTCGGGTTGGGGAGAGGTTTGGGAGGGGGCATGTCTCCGGGCGGCATTCGCTTACGGTGCGTCGCTTCGGTTGGTCCGACACCAGCCTGGCCGACGCGCAGGCGATGGCCGATGCGCGCGCCCGCGAAGCGTTCGACCGCATCCTCGCCGGCGAGTCCTTGGCCAAGCGCGACCCGCGGGTGCCTTACGACGCCGAAGGTCTGCCGATCCGCGAACCGGTCGTCGAACGCGACGGCGACTGCGTGGTCACCCGCAACAGCTACGGCGCGCGCTGTTTGAATTCGCCGAACGTCCTGTTCGCCGACATCGATTTCGCGCCGCCGGCCTCGGGCTGGCGCGCGTGGCATTTCTGGATCGCGCTGGCCGTCGGCGTGGCGAGCGGATTCTGGATCAAGGCCTGGATAGGCGTGGTGTCGTTCCTGGTCTTGCTGTGGCTGTTCTCGCGGATCGCGCGGGCGACGATGGCGCGTCGCCACCGCACCGGCGAGGGCGGCCCGGAAGCGCGCGCGATGGCGCCGGTGCATGCCTTCGTCGCGGCCAATCCGGATTGGCATTTGCGGGTGTACCGCACTCCCAACGGCTTTCGCCTGCTGGCCATGCATCGGCTGTTCGATCCGCTCGACCCGACCGTGCCGGAATTCTTCAAGGCCATCGGCGCCGACTCGTACTACGCCTTGCTGTGCCAGCGCCAACATTGCTTCCGCGCGCGGCTGAGCCCGAAACCCTGGCGCATCGGCATTCGCCAACGCATGCCGCCGCGCAGCGGCCTGTGGCCGATAGCGCCCGAGCGCATGCCCGAACGCGAGCGCTGGGTGGCCGAGTACGAGCGCAAGTCGGAAGGCTACGCGGCGTGCCGATTCGTCGAGGCGCTGGGGAGTCGTGACTACGTGTCGGCGACGCAGGGCGTGCAGCGGATGCACGATACGATGTGCAAGGCCGATCGGGATTTGCCGTTGGCGTGAGTCGGCTTGGCCGTTGGAATCGCGCAAAGCCGGCGAACCAGCGAAGAATCGAATCCGACCATGTGGGCACGAGACAAAGCATGCGGAACAGGACTGGATCGAAAGTCAGCGTGAGCAGGATCGCCTGGGCCTGCGGTTTGCTGGTGGTCGCGATCGCGGGAGCGCTCGCCGTGGCGGCGCTGGCGAGCCGCTCTGGTACGTCTGTCGCCGGCTTGAGCGAAGTAGAACCGCTGGCGATGATCGTCGATGAGAACCCTGATGCCGGAACCCTTCGCGCGCAACAGCGGGAGCGGCTGATCTTGCGGGAAGTGGGCGAGCTCGGTTCGGGCGACACGTGGGCTGGCCGTTATGTGTGGTCGTCCGGGTTTGCGTTTATCCGCATGTCGGTTGCCCCGAAGTCCGGCGCAGTCCTGCTCTACGGTACCGATGTGGTCGACAGCGGAGTACAACTGGAAGCTCCGTTGCGAACCGGGGCCGATGGCTCGATTCAAGCGCAGTGGAGCGAATTTACCCTTCGCGCGCGGATTCCGTTCGTCTCAGCCGCGCTGGTGCCGATCCGTTGGGGAGAGCGAAGGTATCTGGTTGATGCCGAACGGTTGCCGCAGTTCGCCGAGCAGATCAATCTCCGATACGAGCCGAGAGTGCACAGTATCGTCAGGCCGCCGGCTCTTGCGTTGTTGCGCGAAGGCGATGAGTTGAAACCCGTGTCCGGCTTGCCGCAACTTCCGAACGGCCCCTTGGCTGGCGTGCGTTTGGCGCCGGAACCGATCCGGGTGCTTGAGGTAGCGACGGTCGGGCGTCGTCAGGAAGAGGGCGATTGCAGCACCGATTATCGATTCGTCCTCGGCCAAGGCAGCAATCAAGGTCTGAGTATCGGCGAGCTGTTGGACATGAAAGCGGGTGAAATCCAAGGCCGCATACAAGTCTCCGATGTCGGCCCGGAACAATCGCGCGCTCTATGGAGTCAGGAGGGATGCGGCGAGTCGGCCGCTTCTTTGCGTTCGGTAAAGGTCGTTCGGCCGTTTTTCAATCCGGCCGAGGCGCAAATGGCGTTGGACGCAGCCTTGCTCGAACGATCGGCGCACGGGCAATCAAGGTGAAGCGCTATCGTCCGCGACGACAGCGAAGAGCTGTTGCCGGAGTTGTTTGAACACCTCGGTAGGCAGTTCTGTTTCCAGCGCCAGCAGTGATGCGCGCAAACTCGGAAGCTTTGCCGGGTCGAGCCGCCCGAACCGATAGGCCGCGCCGCTGGCCCAATTCCGCAGTCCTTGCACCAGCGCGGCCTGCACGCCTTCGGCTTGCGGTTGCGCCAGCGTGCGCAGCAGGAATTCCAGTTCTTCCCATTTGTCGAGCGTGGGCGCGGCCTGGACCAGCCGCGCGCGTAGTTCGGGTGAGGTTTGCAGCGTCCACGCCTCTTGCAGCGCGGCGGCCGACACCGGCGCGCGGCCGTGGCGGGCGGCTTTCAAGGCGGGTTCGAACAGCACGTAGGCGGCCGAACCCAGTGCCTGCGCGATCAATCCCGCCAGTTGCGGCGCCTTGGCCAGGATCAACCCTTGCAGGGCGTGGCTGCGCGCTTTCGGATGCGGATGGCCGAACCAGCGCACGAACAATTCCACGTCCTCGCTCCGGCCCCAGCTGCTCAGCGACATCAGCGCCTTGCGTGCGTGGCGGCCGTCGGGATCTGAGGCGAGCTCGCGCCAGAACGCGATGGCGTTTTCGCCTTCGCCGTAGCCGCTGTCGAGCAGGTAACGCGCCATCCCGCGCACCGAGGGCGAGCGGTCGGTCAATGCCGTCCACAGCACCGAGTGCGCGTCGGCGATAGCGAATTGCTGGACTTTGCGCAGGGCTTCGATACGCACGGCGAAGTGCGCGAATGTATTGGTGCGGGCGAGCGCCGCATCGCGTTGGGCCGGAGCCAGATCGGTGTCGATGGCGCGCAGCGCCGGCAGCGCGATGTGCGGGTGGGGGTCGAGCAAGGCGGCGACGACGGCCTGCTCGGCGCGTTCGGGATCGCATTCGCGTACCGCCGCGTAGGCCCATTCGCGCACCAGCGGCGAGGGATGCGCGGTGGCTTGCCAGCGCGCCAGGGCGTGCCGCGGCGCGCGCAGGCTGGGTTCGATCCGGCGGGTCCAGACGCCTTTGCGGAAACACATGCGCGCGCGCAGGCGCAGCGTCAGTTCCAGCGCTTCGAACAACATCGCATCGTCATGCTGGAGCAAACGGTCGAGCAGTTGTTCGGCCGCGCGCTGCACCGGCCCGACCCAATCGTTGCAGCCGATCAGCGCGGCGGCCAGCGCCAATCGGCCCGGATATGCCGCGAGCTCGCGCAGCGCGGGTTCGCGTTTATAGCCGCTGTCGTCGCAAGACGCTACGAACAAGCAGGCCTGAGCCAGCCGCGGGGTTGGGGTCAACGTGTCCAGGCGAACGACACCGCTCGGACAACCCGCGGGCTGCGAGTAGTAGTCGGAGATGTCGTACATGCGATCGGCCAGTTGCAGCAGGCGCGATGGCGTCAGCTCGAACAGGTCCTCGACCGCATCGTCGTAGGCCACCGCGAACGAGGGTCTGCCGAACAACGTCATCATCCCGGCGGCCAACAGATGCCGCCAGCCCGCCGGCACCGAGGTAGGGTTGGATGGAACGCCGTGGTCCATGGGGCAGATCCGTCTGCGCGGCCGGCGTCAGCCGGCGACCACGTGGATCGTCGCGCCGTGGCATTGCACCGTTTGCCCCGCGCGGATCTTGCAGGTCTTGCGCAGTTCGACCTGGCCGTCCACCCGCACCACGCCGCTGGCGACCAGGGCCTTGCCGGCGCCGCCGCTGTCGCACAGCCCGACCAGCTTGAGCAGTTGGTTGAGTTCGACGTGTTCGTGGCTGGAGTCGAGCGGGAAACGGATCGGTTGCATGGGGCGGCGACGGGTGAGGGCAGCACAGGGTCGCAGCGGCGGCGCCCGGGCGCAAGACGCGCGTGGACGGAGCAGCGCTCGCGCAACCGGAGCCCCGGGCGACCCGGGGCTCCGCAGAGGGGCGCTTAATGGTATTGCTGGACGATCAGTTCGCCGTGGTAGTCGTGAACGTCGCCGCCCTTGACCTGCAAGGTTTGGCCGATGCACGAGCTGTCGTTGGATTCAGCGAACGCCACCACGTTCACGTGCGTGTCGGTGGCAGGCGGATCGTCGATCCCGCGCTGGAACATCGAGTGCTGCGAGATCGAGAAATTGATCCCTTCGTCGGGATGCAGCGGCAGGTTCTCGCGCGCGCTCGGCCGTTGCGGCAAGTCTTTGATCGCGTAGGGCGTCATATACGTTCCATCGACGGCCTGCGCGCTTTTCTCGCGGACCACGTAGTAACCCAGCTGCACGCTGCCCGCGCATCGCTTGGTGAGCCCGGCCTGGAATCGCACTTCGATGGTGAGCGGGATGTCGTCGGTCAGGTCGATCGGGCCGAGGCTGTAGAGCACCAGCGGCTGGCGCGTTCCCGTCTGCGCCTGAGTGATGGGGATTTGCTGGATTTTCTCGCTGGTGGTCCGATGGAAGTAAGGCCCCGAGCGCGAGCGCGTTTGCGCCTGCGCCTGCAACACCCAGGCCGTCAGCAACGAAG
Source organism: Pseudomonas sp. CGJS7 (assembly GCF_036961695.1). Classification (NCBI taxonomy): domain Bacteria; kingdom Pseudomonadati; phylum Pseudomonadota; class Gammaproteobacteria; order Pseudomonadales; family Pseudomonadaceae; genus Pseudomonas; species Pseudomonas sp. CGJS7. The sequence goes on from NZ_JBAMDI010000214.1 coordinate 4,625, forward strand.
CTGCGAGCAACAGCACTACCGGTTTGCGCGTATCGATCATCTCGGGCCTCGTATCAGAAGTTTTTGACGACCAGTTCGCCGTGGTACTCGTGGGCGTCGTCGCCCTTGAGCCGCAGGGCTTGTCCGATGCAGGAGCGGTCGTAGGAATCGGCGAACATCACCACGTTGAAGTAGGAGTTGCTGACCCGCGGCGCATTGTGGGGATAGGCGTAGGCCGAGGATTGCGAAATCGAATGGTCGATTCCTTCCTCCGGCCGCAGCGGGCGGTTGTCCGGCGGGCTGGCCCGCTCCGGCAGATCGATCACGGTGAAGCGGCTGACGTACAAGCCGTCGGTGGAATCGGGGCGGGTGGCGCGGACGATGTAATAGCTCAGGCGCACGGTGCCGGCGCAGCGTTTGGTCAGGCCGGCCTGAAACCTCACATCGACGTAGTTCAGGCGGTTGTAACGGGCCGGACGGACGTTGATCGGCCCCAGGCTGTAGACGATCTTGCGTTGCGGCGACGCGGTCGATGCGTAGCCGATCGGGATTTCCCGCGACGTCTCGGTCACGGTTCGGTAATAGGCATTCTGCGGATACGGCTGCGCGTGCAGCCGGGCCGTCGCCAAACAGGCCAGTATCAGCAACAGCGGTCGCGGATCGGACTTGCGGATCATCTCTGGCCTCCTGTCATCGGTTGGCGACGGTCAATTCGCCGGCGTGTTCGTGGGTCTGCTTGCCCTTGATCTGCAAGGTGGCGCCGACGCAGGCGCGGTCGTAGGAATCGGCGAACATCACCACGTTGTAGTGGGCGTTCTTGATCTCCAGTTCGCCGGGCTGGGCCATGTGGCCGGCCAGTTGCGAGATCGCGTGGTGGCTGGGCCGGTCGGTCGGTGTCGCCGGCAAATCGATCACGGCGTACCGGCTTAGGTACAAGCCGGCCGTGCCCTGCGGGCTGTTCGCGCGAACGATGTAGTAGCCCAGGCGCACCGCGCCGGCGCATGGCTTGGTCACGCCGACGTGAAACTGCGCTTCCACATAGGGCGACCAGCGGTTGTCGTACCACAGCGGTCCCAGGCTGTAGACCACGGTGCGTTGCGGCGATGCGGTCGACGCGTAGCCGATGGGAATTTCCTGGGCTTGCGCGGCGCTGGTGCGAAAGACTTCGGGCAGCCAGATTCTTCCTTCTTGCGCAGACGCGGCGGGGTGCACCGCCAGCGCGAGCGCCAGCAGTGTCGCTTTGTATTTGTCGATCATGACGGGCCTCATTGGGGAATGCCGCGTCGCCGTGACGGGCACGGCGACGTCGTGAGTTCCGGCGTGGCCCCCTGTTGGACTCCCCCGTGCGCCGGAGACGCATTGGAACATCGGCGCGGCGCAAAGCCAGCCGGCGCCTTGTTAACGATGTCGCGTTTTCGAATGGCCGGTTTGCGATGTCGTGACGTGCGAAGCAAAGCGGTTCGCCGCGAGGCTCGGGCCGGTGTCGCAGGTCGCGCACCGACCGTGCCTTGCCTGCCGCCGTACCGCTGCGGCCTGGACCGACCCGTGCCGCAGACGCCGCGCTGAGACTTGCGGGCGAGACGTTTGCACCGGCACCAGCGTACTCTCGGGTATGCAGCCCGGTGGCTGGTCCGGTCGGGCCTCGCCAAACCGTCGCGCGCTGATGCCCCCACTGGCCACACAACGAGGACGGCGATGAAGAAAGCCCTGTACGAACAACGCGGTCCGGTACCGCAGGACGTGATCGACGCGGTCGAGTTCCAGGCGCCGCCTTTGGCCGCGGGGCAGGTCCTGATCGAGGTGCTGGCCGCGCCGATCAATCCCTCCGACGTGCTGACCCTGACTGGCGAATACGGCCTGTTGCCGCCGTTGCCCGCGGTCGGCGGCAACGAGGGCGTGGGCCGGATCGCCGAAGTCGGCCCGGAGGTGACCCAGCTGAAACCGGGCCAGACCGTGCTGCTGCCGATCCAGGGCGGCACCTGGGCCACCCACATGGTCGCCGCCGCCAAACACCTGATCGCGCTGCCCGACGGCGCCGATCCGAAGCAACTGGCGATGATCACCATCAATCCGCCGACCGCGCTGTTGATGCTCAGCGAGATCGTCGAGTTGCAGCCGGGCGATTGGGTGATCCAGAACGCGGCCAACTCGGCGGTGGGCACTTACCTGATCCAGATCGCCAAGGCGCGCGGCTTGCGCACGGTCAATGTGGTGCGGCGCGAGTCGGCGGTCGAGGCGGTGCGCGCGGCCGGCGGCGATGTGGTGTTGGTCGATGGCGACGACCTGGGCAAGCGCGCGCGCGAGGCGACCCAGAAGACGCCGATCAAGCTCGGCATCGATGCGGTCGGCGGGCTGGCCACCCAGCACATCGCCCAGGCGCTGGGCGAGGGCGGGGTGGTGGTCAATTACGGCGCGATGAGCGGCGAGGCCTGCCAGATTTCGCCGGCCTCGTTCGTGTTCCGCGATGTCAGCCTGCGCGGGTTCTGGCTGTCGCGCTGGTTTCAGACCGCGACCCCGGCGCGGCGCGCGGAGGTGTTCGGCGAGATCACCCGCCGGGTCGCCGCGGGCGAGTTGCACGTGCCGGTGCAGGCCACTTACGGGCTGGATCGGATCAAGGACGCGGTGATCGCCGCGGCGGCCGGCGAGCGCGCCGGCAAGATTCTGATTCTGCCCAACGGGCCGGTGTAAGCCGGCGGCTGCGGGCTGGATGGAGGCGAGGCATCGATGAGTACCGAACTGCAGATGCTGGTCTGGACGATCGCGCTGGGGATCGTGCACTTGCTGGTCAACGCCGCTTTCATGACCGCCCAGCGCGGCGTGCGCTGGAACGCCAGCGCGCGCGACGGCGTGGCCGAGCCTTTGACCGGGGTGGCCGCGCGGATGGAACGGGCCTGGCGCAATTTCCTGGAAACCTTCCCGTTTTTCGCCGCCTTGGTGTTGGCGGTGAGTGTGAGCGGGCGCGGCGATGAGGCCAGTGCGCTTGGCGCGCAGGTCTATTTCTGGGCGCGGGTGGTTTATGTGCCGGTGTATGCGGCGGGGGTTCCCTATCTGCGCTCGGCGGTCTGGGCGGTTGGGTTGTGGGGGTTGTTGCAGCTGTTGTGGGCGCTGTTCTGAGACGGGCTGGGGGAGTCTTTGCGGCTCCGGTGGCGCCGGGGAGAGCAAAGTCAAAATGGGTTCCGGCTTTCGCCGGAATGACGGAAGGGGGGCTGCGCGGTTTTGTGGCGCCGCTTAGGCCGGGACCGATTCGGCGGCGGCGGAATCTTGCACGCCGGCCGGCGCGGATTCGGCCGCGTTCGCACACAGGGCCCGTTTGGCCGGGGCGCTGAGTTGTTTGATCGCGTACTCCGCGCGCAGCGCCGACGAACGGTCGGGGTGCTGGAACCGCGCCAGCAGGCGCAGCGGCGGGTGCGAGCGGGTGTAGCGCGCGCCCTTGCCGGCGGCGTGCTGGGCGTAGCGGCGCTCCACGTTCACGGCGACGCCGGTGTAGAGGCTGCCGTCGCGGCATTCGATGACATAGACGTACCAGGGCGACATGCGCCATAGCCTAGCGCGGCCGCCGCAAGCCGCGGCGCGGCTTACGAATGTCATGCCTTGGTCGAACCTCGCGGTTCATCACAACCATACGCTGGCGAACGTCATTGCCTAGACATGGCGCGCTCACCACAATGCGGAGTCCTCTCTGGAGTTGCCGCTTGAACGCCGACGCCGAACCGCAACATTCCGTAGCCAACCTGCGTCAGCTCTGCGCACGTTTCGCCAAGCCGCAACTCGGGCGGGCCGTCTGGCAGCTCGTCAACACCCTGGTGCCGTTCGCCGCGATGTGGGTGCTGATGGCCTGGAGCGTGATCGGCGAATGGGGCTACGGCTGGACCCTGCTGATGGCGATCCCGACCGCGGGCCTGTACGTGCGCACCTTCATCATCCAGCACGACTGCGGCCACGGCTCGTTCTTCGCCAACAGCCGCGCCAACGATCTGGTCGGCCGCTGTCTGGGCGTGGTCACCCTGTTCCCGTACGGCTACTGGAAGAAGACCCACGCCATCCACCACGGCACCTCGGGCAATCTGGACCGGCGCGAGATGGGCGACATCGAAACCCTGACCGTGGCCGAGTACCGCGCCCGCTCCTGGCTCGGCCGCCTGAGCTACCGCCTGTACCGCAGCATCCCGGTGCTGCTGGGCGTCGGCCCGGTCTACCAGTTCGTCATCAAGCACCGCTTCCCGTTCGATCTGCCCTTCACCTGGAAGCGCGAGTGGGCCAGCGTGCTGTTCAACAACCTGGCGCTGGCGGCGATCATCGTCGCGATGGGCTTCGCGATCGGTTGGCACACGGTGTTTATGGTGCATCTGCCGATCGTGCTGCTGGCCGGCGCGGCCGGCGTGTGGCTGTTCTACGTCCAGCACACCTTCGAAGACGCCTACTGGACCCGCAAGGGCGAGTGGGACTCGCACGAGGCGGCGATCGCCGGCAGCTCCTACTACGACCTGCCGGGCATCGTGCACTGGTTCACCGGCAACATCGGCTACCACCACATCCACCATCTGGCCAGCCGCATCCCCAACTACCGTCTGCGCGAGGCGTTCGAATCCAGCCCGCTGCTGCAGGCGGCGCCGCGCCTGACCCTGTGGTCGAGCCTGAAGTGCGCGCGGATGAAGCTGTGGGATGAGGAATTGCAGCGGATGGTGGGTTTCCCCAAGCGTGCCAGAGCCTGAAGCGACCGGTCCGCTCCCTCTCCCGCTGGCGGGAGAGGGTTGGGGTGAGGGCCGCCAGCCCGGGCCCAAAACAATTAGCATTTTAGTTAAATAAGCATCACTATAAGCGCACCCGCGCCGGCCCCGGCGCGCGCCCTTCCGCGGCGGTGCTCCCATGATGCAGGACAAGATCTTCGAAGCCCTGGCCTCCTCGCCGCGACGGCAGATCCTGGCCTTTCTGTCCGAACGCGAGCTCAGCGCCGGCGACATCGCCGCGCGCTTCGACATGAGCGCGCCGGCGGTGTCGCGGCATCTGTCGGTGCTGGTCAACGCCGGGCTGATCAGCAGCGAGCGCCGCGGCCAGTTCGTGGTCTACAAGCTGGTGCCGGACAATCTGGTCAACACCCTGAGCCAGTTCGCGTTCGAAATCTGCCCGGTCGGCGGCCCGCTCAAACGCGAAAGCCGGCGCGCCAAGAAGGCGGCCGGCTGAGCGTTCGCCAGCTGTCGTCCGCGCGTTTCACTCGCGCTCGAATCGCTTGATCTCCTCCAGCACCGCCTGCGCGCGCAGCAGGCTGGCGCCGGTGACGCTGTCGTCCACCCACTTGGCCAGGCGCGGCCGGCCGGGCTGGCGCGACCAGCGATAGAGCCCCCAACTGCCGAGCAAGCCGGCCACGCCGATCGCGCCGCCGACGGCGAACATCGCCGGCGCGTTGCGGAACAGATCCACGCCGAAGAACGTCATCATCAGCACGCTCAGGAACGGCATCCACAGCAGCCACCACACCAGTCCCACCGCCAGGCCGCTGCGGACATAGGTCTCGCGCAGGCGCGCCAAACGCTTCTGGATCGTCACCACCGGCGCGGTGTAGTCGTTGTCGGCCAGCAGCGCGTGCATCGCGCCGCCGCAGGCGATCAGGGCGATGCCGTACACGCCCACGATCAGCCCGAACGCGAACAAATGCGCGGTGCCCAGGTAACGCAGGCCGAACACGCTTCCCAGAATCACGCAGACCACCCCGAACGCCATCTGCAGCGCCTGGCCCCAGGCCAGCGGGCGCAAGCCGGACTTGATTCGCTGCCCGCGTTCCTCGCGCAGACGCAACAGATCCATCGAGTATTGGCGCTCGAGCTTGCGGTCGAGTTCCTGCCAGGCCAGTTTGAGATCGTTCAATTCCATGGTCGTCGCGCTCGCGGAAACGGTTGAGGGGGCGGTCGGTCAATCGGCCAGATCGTTGCGGATGCGCTGCTTGAGCCGGGCGATCTTGGTCGCGACGTTGGTTTCGCTCAGGCCCAGCACTTCGCCGATCTCGCGGTAGCTGCGTTCTTCCAGATACAGCAGCAACAAGGCGCGATTGAGCGGCTCCAGCGCGGCGATCAGGCGATTGAGCGCGCGCAGGCGCTGCTCGGTTTCCGGATCGGCGGCGCGTTCGTCGGCCAGGTCGTGCTGTTGTTCGTCCAGCGCGACCGAGCTGCGTTGGCGCGGCGCGTCGCCGCGCACGTGCGAGATCGCCACGTTCAGGGCGATGCGGTACATCCAGGTGGAGAAGCTGCGCGCCGGATCGAAGCCGGGGAACGCGCGCCACAACTGCGCGGCGATTTCCTGGGCGAGGTCGGCGCGGTCTTCCTCGCCGCGGCAATAGCTGTTGGCGACCTTGTAGAC
>NZ_JBAMDI010000215.1:0-10949 GCF_036961695.1 Pseudomonas sp. CGJS7
CAGGCGAAATGCTGAGCCGAATATGCAGAGTCGATCTGTCGCGCCCCGATCTGGAACGCGCGTGTTAGCCTAGCCGGCTACCTCTGACAAGAAGACTGCAGCCTATGACGCAAACCTCACCCATAGCGACAGATGAACCGCACCTGCAACGCAACCTGACCAACCGCCACATCCAGCTGATCGCCATCGGCGGCGCGATCGGTACCGGTCTGTTCATGGGCTCAGGCAAGACCATCAGCCTGGCCGGGCCATCGATCATCTTCGTCTACATGATTATCGGCTTCATGCTGTTCTTCGTCATGCGCGCCATGGGCGAACTGCTGCTGTCGAACCTGAACTACAAATCGTTCATCGACTTTTCCGCCGACCTGCTCGGCCCCTGGGCCGGCTACTTTACTGGCTGGACCTACTGGTTCTGCTGGGTGGTCACCGGCATTGCCGACGTGGTCGCGATCGCCGCCTACACCCAGTTCTGGTTCCCCGACCTGCCGCAGTGGATACCGGCGCTGACCTGCGTAGGGCTGCTGCTGTCGCTGAACCTGGTCACCGTGAAAATGTTCGGCGAAATGGAGTTCTGGTTCGCCCTGGTCAAGATCGTTGCCATCCTCGGCCTGGTCGCTACCGGCCTGTACATGGTCATCACCGGCTTCACCTCGCCCAGCGGGCGCACCGCCCAGCTGGCCAACCTGTGGAATGACGGCGGCATGTTTCCCAATGGCCTGATGGGCTTCTTCGCCGGTTTCCAGATCGCCGTGTTCGCCTTCGTCGGCATCGAGCTGGTGGGTACCACCGCCGCCGAAGCGAAGAACCCGGAACGCACCCTGCCGCGGGCGATCAACTCGATCCCGGTCCGTATCATCGTGTTCTATGTGCTGGCGCTGATCGCGATCATGGCCGTGACCCCGTGGCGCGATGTGGTGCCCGGCAAAAGCCCGTTCGTTGAGTTGTTCGTGCTGGCAGGCCTGCCGGCGGCGGCCAGCATCATCAACTTCGTGGTGCTGACCTCGGCGGCTTCGTCGGCCAACAGCGGCGTGTTCTCCACCAGCCGCATGCTCTACGGCCTGTCGCAGGAAGGTGACGCGCCCAAGGCCTTCGAGAAGCTGTCCAGCCGTTCGGTGCCGGCCAACGGCCTGTACTTCTCGTGTACCTGCCTGTTGCTCGGTGCGGTGCTGATCTACCTGGTGCCAAACGTGGTCGAGGCATTCACCTTGGTCACCACCGTGTCGGCGGTACTGTTCATGTTCGTGTGGACGCTGATCCTGCTGTCATACCTGAAGTACCGCAAAGACCGCGCGGCGCTGCATCAGGCGTCGAACTACAAGATGCCGGGCGGGCGCTTCATGTGCTACGTGTGCCTGTCGTTCTTTGCGTTCATCCTGGTGTTGCTGAGCCTGGAGGCGGATACGCGTTCAGCGCTGGTGGTAACGCCGATCTGGTTTGTCGTGCTGGCGGTGACCTACCAGCTCGTACGCAGCAGGCGCCATCCCCGCACGGCTGTGCATAACGGCTGATCGCCTCGGGGGCTGTTCCCACGAAGGCAACGGTGTACGCCGTCCGCTGTGGGAACAGCCTTGTGTCGCGATGGGCCGCACCGCGGCCCCAATCCTGTGCACACAAATCCATCAGGCACCAACCTGGATCCAACCAACGCCCCAACACCTCGCACAACCCCTCTAAACCGTACCTTTCGCCACTAGGCACAGCCCTTGCAACGCCCTCCCCGCCTGCCCAACACCATAAAAAACTCAGCGGAGAGAGCACATGAAGCGTCGCAGTCTGATCAAGGCCCTTACCCTCAGCGCATCGATCGCGGCGATGGGCCTGAGCTGGAGTATCCAGGCCGCCGAGACCATCAAGGTCGGTATCCTGCATTCGCTTTCCGGGACCATGGCCATTTCCGAGACATCGCTCAAGGACATGGCGCTGATGACCATCGAGCAGATCAACGCCAAGGGTGGCGTGAACGGCAAGATGCTGGAACCGGTGGTGGTCGACCCGGCGTCCAACTGGCCGCTGTTCGCTGAAAAGAGCCGTCAACTGCTGACCCAGGACAAAGTGGCCGTGGTGTTCGGCTGCTGGACATCCGTGTCGCGCAAGTCTGTTCTGCCGGTGTTCGAAGAACTCAACGGCCTGCTGTTCTACCCGGTGCAGTATGAGGGCGAAGAGATGTCGCCGAACGTGTTCTACACAGGCGCCGCCCCGAACCAGCAAGCCATCCCGGCCGTGGAATACCTGATGAGCGAGGACGGCGGCAGCGCCAAGCGCTTCTTCCTGTTGGGCACCGACTACGTCTACCCGCGCACCACCAACAAGATCCTGCGCGCATTCCTGCACAGCAAAGGCGTGGCCGACAAGGACATCGAAGAGGTGTACACGCCGTTTGGCCACGCTGATTACCAGACCATTGTCGCCAGCATCAAAAAGTTCTCCGCCGGCGGCAAGACCGCGGTCATTTCCACAGTCAATGGTGACTCCAACGTGCCCTTCTACAAGGAACTGGCCAACCAGGGCCTGAAGGCCACCGACGTGCCGGTGGTGGCCTTCTCGGTGGGCGAGGAGGAACTGCGCGGCATCGACACCAAACCGCTGGTAGGCCACCTGGCGGCATGGAACTACTTCGAATCGGTGGATAACCCGGTCAACCAGAAATTCGTCGCCGACTGGAAGGCCTACGCCAAGGCCAAGGGCCTGCCGGGTGCCGACAAGGCCGTGACCAACGACCCCATGGAAGCCACCTATGTAGGCATCCACATGTGGGCACAAGCGGTGGAGAAAGCCAAGTCCACCGACGTCGACAAGGTCCGCGAAGCACTGGCCGGGCAGAGCTTCGAAGCACCGTCGGGCTTCACCCTGACCATGGACAAGACCAACCACCACCTGCACAAGCCGGTGATGATCGGCGAGATTCAGGATGACGGGCAGTTCAGCGTGGTGTGGGAAACCGAGCAGCCACTGCGGGCGCAGCCATGGAGCCCGTTCATTCCGGGCAATGACAAGCGGCCAGATTACGCCGTGAAAGGTAACTGAGTGCATGGGGCTGCTTTGCAGCCCATTCGCGGGTGAACCCGCTCCTACAAGGACCGCACAGGTTTCAAACCTTGCACCGTCTCTGTGTAGGAGCGGGTTTACCCGCGAAGAATCCAACACCGATTTCCAGGATTGCCCGCATGCTCAGACTCCTGCTCACCCTCCTGCTGCTAATCCCCCTGGCAACCCACGCCAGCGAGGGCGAATTCTTTCTCACCGCCAAGCCCGCCGAGCAGGCCGGCCTGCTCGAAGGCTGGGCAGCACAACCCGATGCCGCGCGCCTGCCACTGCTGGAAAACCTGCGCCAAGGCCGCATCGCCACCGATGACACGCGCAAGGTGCGCCTGAACAACCGCCTGCGCGGCCTGATCGACAACGCCCTGGCCAGCCACCAGTTGCTCAGCGACAACAGCGAAACCCGCCTGGCCGCAGCCCAGCAACTACAGAAAAGCGCACAACCCGCGCAAATGGCCTTCCTCGACCGGCGCTTCGCCGCCGAGCCGGACGCCGCCGTACAGGCCGCCCTCGGTCTGGCCCTGGCCAACCTGCAGCTGGGCGCCAGCGAGCCTGCGGTACGCCTGGCCGCCGTGCGCCTGCTGGGTGAAACCGGCGACCCGCTGGCCCGCACCCGCCTCGAAGCCCTGCTGCAGCCCGATGCAGAACTAGACCCGGGCGTGCGCACAGCCGCCGAAACGAGCCTGGCCCAGGTCAAACGCAAACTGCTGGTAGGCGAACTGCTCGGCCAGGCCTTCAGCGGCCTGTCGCTGGGTTCGGTCCTGCTGCTGGCAGCGCTGGGCCTTGCGATCACCTTCGGCCTGCTCGGGGTGATCAACATGGCCCATGGCGAGATGTTGATGCTCGGCGCCTACAGCACCTACATGGTCCAGGTACTGCTGCAGCGCTTCGCCCCAGGCGCCATCGAGTTCTACCCGCTGATTGCCCTGCCGGTGGCCTTCGCCGTCAGTGCCGGGGTAGGCATGGCGCTGGAGCGCACGGTGATCCGCCACCTGTACGGCCGCCCACTGGAAACCCTGCTGGCCACCTGGGGCATCAGCCTGATCCTGATCCAGGCCATCCGCCTGCTGTTCGGCGCGCAGAACGTCGAGGTGAGCAACCCGGCCTGGCTGTCCGGCGGCATCCAGCTGCTGCCCAACCTGGTGCTGCCATACAACCGCCTGGTCATCATCGGCTTCGCCCTGGCCGTGGTGCTGCTCACCTGGCTGCTGCTCAACCGTACCCGGTTGGGTCTGAACGTGCGCGCAGTCACCCAGAACCGCAACATGGCCGCCTGCTGCGGCGTGTCCACCGGGCGCGTCGACATGCTCGCCTTTGGCCTTGGCTCGGGCATCGCCGGGCTCGGTGGCGTGGCTTTAAGCCAGGTGGGCAATGTCGGCCCGGACCTGGGCCAAAGCTACATCATCGATTCGTTCCTGGTGGTGGTACTCGGCGGCGTCGGGCAGCTGGCCGGTAGCCTCTGGGCCGCGTTCGGCCTGGGCATCGCCAACAAGCTGCTGGAGCCGCAGATCGGTGCCGTACTCGGCAAGATCCTCATCCTTGCGTTGATCATTCTGTTCATCCAGAAACGCCCGCAAGGCCTGTTCGCCCTCAAGGGACGGGTAATCGACTGATGAACCAGCCACTGCTTGTCACTGCTACGCAAAAGGCCGGCCCACGCCTGACCCTTGCCATCGGTGCCGTCGTCGTCCTGCTGCTGGTGGCTTTGCCACTGTGCTCACTGCTGCCGGCAGATCATGCCCTGCACGTGTCGGCCTACACCCTGACCCTGGTCGGCAAGATTCTCTGTTACGCCATCGTCGCCCTGGCCCTGGACCTGGTCTGGGGCTATGCCGGGCTGTTGTCCCTGGGCCATGGCCTGTTCTTCGCCCTGGGCGGCTATGCCATGGGCATGTACCTGATGCGGCAGGCCGCCGGCGACGGCCTGCCCGGGTTCATGACCTTCCTGTCGTGGACCGAGCTGCCCTGGTACTGGGCCGGTACCCAGCATTTCGCCTGGGCCCTGTGCCTGGTGGTGCTGGCGCCCGGGCTGCTGGCGCTGGTGTTCGGCTGGTTCGCTTTCCGCTCGCGGATCAAGGGCGTGTACTTCTCGATCATGACCCAGGCCCTGACCTTTGCCGGCATGCTGCTGTTCTTCCGCAACGAAACCGGCTTCGGCGGCAACAACGGCTTCACCAGCTTCCGCACCATCCTCGGCTTCGACATTGCAGCCCAGGGCACCCGCGCGGTGTTGTTCCTGCTGACCGTGGGCCTGCTGCTGGCCAGCCTGTACCTGTGCTGGCGCCTGACCCGCAGCAAGTTCGGCCGCCTGCTCACCGCCGTGCGTGACGCTGAAAACCGCATGATGTTCTGTGGCTACGACCCGCGCGGCTTCAAGCTGCTGGTGTGGGTACTGAGCGCCGTGCTGTGCGGCCTGGCCGGTGCGCTGTACGTGCCGCAGGTGGGCATCATCAACCCCAGCGAGATGTCGCCGACCAACTCGATCGAAGCCGCCGTCTGGGTAGCCTTGGGCGGGCGCGGCACGCTGATCGGCCCGCTGCTCGGTGCCGGCCTGGTCAACGGCATGAAAAGCTGGTTCACCGTGGCCTTCCCCGAGTTCTGGCTGTTCTTCCTCGGCGCGTTGTTCATCCTCGTTACCCTGTACCTGCCCAAGGGCGTGGTCGGCCTGTTGAAGAAAAGGAGCCAGCCATGAGAGGCGTGCCCCCAGTCCACCCGGAATTCATGCTGGAACCGGTATTCGACAACCTCGGTGCCGGGCGCGATGCCATCGGCCTGGGCCAAAGCCGCAAGGCCGGCCTGGATACCCGCCACGGTACGGTGCTGAGCCTTGAAGACATCAGCGTCAGCTTCGATGGTTTCAAGGCGCTCAACACGCTGAACCTGTACATCGGGGTGGGCGAGCTGCGCTGCATCATCGGCCCCAACGGCGCCGGCAAGACCACGATGATGGACGTAATCACCGGCAAGACCCGCCCCGACAGCGGCACGGCTTACTTCGGCGATACCCTCGACCTGACCCGCATGAGCGAATACCAGATCGCCCAGGCCGGCATTGGCCGCAAGTTCCAGAAGCCCACAGTGTTCGAAGCGCTGACCGTGTTCGAGAACCTGGAGCTGGCGCTGAAGACCGACAAGTCGGTGTGGGCCAGCCTGGCCGCGCGCCTGAGCGGTGACCAGCGCCAGCGCATCGAGGACGTGCTGACCACCTTGCGCCTGCTGCCGCTGGCCCAGCGCCAGGCCGGCTTGCTGTCCCATGGGCAGAAGCAGTTTCTGGAGATCGGCATGCTGCTGGTGCAGGAGCCGCAGCTGCTGCTGCTGGATGAACCGGTGGCCGGCATGACTGATGCCGAGACCGAGTTTACCGCCGAGCTGTTCAAGGGCCTGGCCGGCAAGCATTCGCTGATGGTGGTGGAACATGACATGGGCTTCGTCGGCAGCATTGCCGACCATGTGACCGTGCTGCACCAGGGGAGCGTGCTGGCGGAAGGCTCGCTGGAGCAGGTGCAGGCAGATGAGCGGGTGGTCGAGGTGTACCTGGGCCGCTGACCGGATTTGAATTTTTGGCGCCTGTGCCGGCCTCTTCGCGGGTAAACCCGTTCCTACAGTGGGCGTAATGCCATGGGGCGGTTCCCGTCGTAGGAGCGGGCTTGCCCGCGAAGAGGCCGGCACAGGCACAGCATCCCTTTCAGGAACTCTCACATGCTCAAGATCGACACTCTGCACCAGTACTACGGCGGCAGCCACATCCTGCGCGGCCTGTCCTTCGAAGCCAAGGTCGGCGAAGTGACCTGCCTGCTGGGCCGCAACGGCGTGGGCAAGACCACCTTGCTGCGCTGCCTGATGGGCCTGGTGCCCGCTCGCGACGGCAGCATCGAATGGGAAGGCAAGCCGATCACCGCGTTCAAACCACAGCAACGGGTGCAGGCCGGCATCGCCTACGTGCCCCAGGGCCGCGAGATCTTCCCGCGCCTGACCGTCGAGGAAAACCTGCTGATGGGCCTGTCGCGCTTCCCCGCCCGTGAAGCCCGCGAGGTCCCGGCCTTCATCTACGAACTGTTCCCTGTGCTGGAGCAGATGAAACAGCGCCGCGGTGGCGACCTGTCTGGCGGCCAGCAGCAACAGCTGGCCATCGGCCGCGCCCTCGCCAGCCGCCCGCGCCTGCTGATTCTCGACGAGCCGACCGAGGGCATCCAGCCCTCGGTGATCAAGGAAATCGGCGCGGTCATCCGCCGCCTGGCCGAGCGTGGCGACATGGCGATTTTGCTGGTGGAGCAGTTCTACGACTTTGCCGAAGCGCTGGCTGACCAGTACCTGGTCATGGCCCGTGGCGAAATCATCCAGCGCGGTCGCGGCGAAAACATGCAAGCCGAAGGTGTACGCGGGCTGGTAACCATTTAATCTGCGAGCAACGACCTTGCGAGACGCTGTCATGAGCTACGAAATCCGCGATGCCCGGCCCACCGATGTGCCAGGCATACTCGACATCTACAACGACGCGGTGCTCAACACCACGGCGATCTGGAACGAAACCCCGGTGGACCTCGACAACCGCCAGGCCTGGTTTGAAGCGCGTGCGCAGCAGGGCTACCCGATTCTGGTGGCGGTCGATGAAACCGGCGTGCTGGGGTATGCCTCGTTTGGCGACTGGCGGCCTTTCGAGGGCTTTCGCCTGACCGTTGAGCACTCGGTGTACGTGCGCAACGACCAGCGTGGCAAAGGGCTCGGGCCGGTGTTGATGGCGGCACTGGTCGAACGCGCGCGCGGATGTGGCAAGCATGTGATGGTGGCAGCGATCGAGCGTGGCAATGCAGCTTCGGTGCGCCTGCATGAGCGGCTGGGCTTCGTGGTGACCGGCCAGATGCCGCAGGTGGGGGTAAAGTTTGGCCGCTGGCTTGATCTGACCTTCATGCAACTGGTGCTGAACCCGGGCGCCGAACCGACCTGAAATGCGGTCCATTGTGTGAGCATCGCGAAAGGGCTGCAAAGCAGCCCCGGCAATTTTGCGGTGGAGCAAAGATCTGGGGCTGCAAAGCAGCCCATCGCGACACAAGGCCGCTTCCACAGATGCCGGCAAGGCCACCTACATCTGGATAAACCGGCCCAGCCGCTGCTTCAGCATGCTGTTCTCACTGCGCAACTGCTGCACTTCCTGCAACAGCTCCAGCGCCAGCGCCACCCCTTCCCACTCCAGTTCCAGCTCCTGGTGCAGCTTTACCGCTCGTTTGGTCACCAACGGCGCCTGATCGTCAAACAGCCAGTCCTCCGGCGTTCGCCCAGAAGGTTCGACAATGCCGTGCTCGACGATTTCGATCACGCATTCAGCCGTGACATCGGCTTCCTGACACAGGGTACGCATGTCCAGTTGAACGATCAGGGTGCTGCTCATGATCACTTACTCCATTGTGTCCTCGGGTTGAACGCAGCTTTCTCGGAAAGCTTGGTCCAGAGTTCGCGGGCAGATTCGTCCGACGCGGGTGGCATGACCACCTTGAGCTGCGCATAAAGGTTGCCGCGCTCTCCCTGCTTGTTCGCCAGGCCCTTGCCCGGTACACGCAGGCGCTGGCCGCTCTGGCTGTCAGGACGGATGGTCAGGTTGATCTTGCCATCCAGGGTCGGAACCGCCACCTTGGCGCCCAAGGCCGCCTCCCACGGTGCCAACGGCACAGTGATGATCAGGTCATGACCTTCGACATCGAACAGCGGGTGCGGTGCCATGCGGATGGTCAGGAACAGGTCACCGTTGGCCCCGCCACCGCTGCCGGGCGCGCCCTGGCCCTTGAGGCGGATGCGCTCGCCGTCGGTCACCCCAGCCGGAATCCTCACGTTCAAGGTCTTGGTGGTGAAGCCGGTGCGCTGGCCCATGGCATTGGTTTGCGGCACCTGGAAGCTGATCTGCTTGGACTCCTTGCTCAGGGTCTCTTCAAGGAACACTGCCAGTTCAAGCTCCACGTCCTGCCCCCGCCTGCCAGCACTGCGTTGCTGCTGCCGGGCGCCACCGAAGGGGTTGCCACCAGCACTGCGCCCACCGAAGATCGAGCTGAAGAAGTCGGAGAAGTCGCCGCCTTCGAAGCCGCCGCCACCGCGGCTTTCCCAACCCGGTGGTGCCTGGAACGGCCGGCCATGCTGGCCGCCGTACTTGCGGATTTCATCGAACTCGGCACGTTTCTGCGCGTCGCCCAGCACCTCATAGGCCTCGTTGGCCTCCTTGAATTTTTCCTCGGCGTCGCGCTCCTTGCTGACATCCGGGTGATACTTGCGCGCCAGTTTGCGGTACGCGGCCTTGATCGCCTTGTCGTCCGCAGTGGGCTCTACGCCGAGTATCTTGTAATAGTCTTTGAAGTCCATTTATGGATCACCAATGTGAATGTGCATGTTGCAACTGAAGATAGGGGTCAAGCATAGCCTTTCAAGACCGACTTGGGTTTGCCTCAAGGCAGACGACTGGTCTTGATTCTGTAGCCAACTGGCATACACTGCGCGGCCGTTTTGCCTCCGGAAGCCCATTTCCCATGTCTGACGTATCCCCGGCCCGCGCCCTGGGCATCGACTTTGGCACCTCCAACTCCACAGTCGGTTGGCATCGGCCTGGCGTCGAGTCGCTGATTGCCCTGGAAGACGGCAAGATCACCTTGCCCTCGGTGGTGTTCTTCAATATCGAAGAGCGGCGCCCGGTGTATGGCCGCCTGGCGCTGCACGAGTACCTGGAAGGCTACGAAGGCCGCCTGATGCGCTCGCTGAAAAGCCTGCTGGGCTCGAAGCTGATCAAGCACGACACCAGCGTGCTGGGCAGCGCCCTGCCGTTCAAGGACCTGCTGGGCATGTTCATCGGCGAGCTCAAGAAGCGCGCTGAGGCGGCCGCTGGCCGAGAATTCGACCAGGTGGTGCTGGGCCGCCCGGTGTTCTTCGTCGACGAAGACCCGGCTGCCGACCAGGAGGCCGAGGACACCTTGGCCGAAGTGGCGCGCAAAATCGGCTTCAAGGACGTGTCGTTCCAGTACGAACCGATTGCCGCGGCCTTCGACTATGAGTCGAGCATCAGCCGCGAAGAGCTGGTGCTGATCGTCGACATCGGCGGTGGTACCTCGGACTTCACCCTGATCCGCCTGTCGCCCGAGCGCCATCTGGTCGCCGAGCGCCAAAGCGACATCCTCGCCACCGGCGGTGTGCACATTGGCGGTACCGACTTCGACAAGCAACTGAGCCTTCAGGGCGTGATGCCGTTGTTTGGCTATGGCAGCCGCATGAAGAGCGGTGCGCTGATGCCGACCAGCTACCACCTCAACCTGGCCACCTGGCACACCATCAACGCCTTGTATTCGCAGAAGTCACAGTTGGCGCTGGGCAGCATGCGCTATGACATCGAGGACAGCTTCGGCATCGATCGCCTGTTCAAATTGATCGAACAGCGCGCCGGGCACTGGCTGGCGATGGAAGTGGAAGCCAGCAAGATCGAGCTGACCGAGCATGACAGCCGCCACATCGACCTGCGCCGCGTCGAGCCCGATCTGAGTGCGGAACTGACCCGCACGCTGTTCGAAGAGGCGATCGAAGGCCTGCTGGAGCGCGTGCGCGGTAGCGTGACCGAACTGCTGGCCAAGGCTGGGATAAGCGAAGGCCAGGTCGATACGGTGTTCTTCACCGGTGGCTCCAGCGGCATTCCGGCGCTGCGCAACAGTGTTTCGGCGATGCTGCCGAATGCACGGCATGTGGAAGGCAATATCTTTGGCAGCATTGGTAGCGGGCTGGCCATCGAGGCGCGCAAGCGTTACGGCGCGGCCTGATTTGTCGTTTAGCCTGTAGCCGCGAACGGGCTGGGGCTGCTGGCCAATCTCCACCAGTCGTTCACCGTTGCCGCCGCTACCGTATTCGCGGGTAAACCCGCTCCTACGCCCGATCGGGGGTGGGCA
>NZ_JBAMDI010000216.1:0-10720 GCF_036961695.1 Pseudomonas sp. CGJS7
TCAGCCTACTAAGGCCGCTTCCCAGGCTCACGCCCAGTGCCAAGACCCTTTCGTTTCCCATACCGCTGCGGGGCAGCTCCGGATTCGCACCGGATTCCCTCTGGCCACCTGGGCCGCGAGGCCTGGGTGGCGTGTCCCATCGCTTTATCTTTATGAAGCGATGTTCACCGTAACGGCGCCAAGTTACGCAGGCCCCGGGGCGAAGTCAATCGGCGTGTCCCGAACCGGGGCGGCGGGACACGGTTCGGTCGGAAGCGGCGATGGCGCGAGGCGAAATTTCCGCCGCGCCGTGGCCGCGCCCAAGGCGGAGCGCGTTCGCGGCCGCCGCCGAGTTTGCGATTCGTGGCTCCTGCGCGCCGGCCCGCATCGCCCGCGGTTTCCTGTGGCTGGCGTTCATCCGCCGGCGACGAAGATAGCCCCAAGCTGATGCCCGATCGCCGCGCCGCACCTCGCCGTTGAGCTTGGCGCGGGCTGCGGCTAACGTTTGCATCGGCGCTGCGCGCGCGGCGCGGGCCAGGACGGTCCCGCGCGATCCCGAACCCCGGTGGACAGAGCATGTTTTTCGAACGGACCCCGTTGCTGGCTGGCTGGCTCGCATCCGCGATGTGCGTGCTGGCGCTGGTGGCGTGCGGGCAGGATCGCTCGGCCGCGGCCTCCGCCGAGCCGGTGACCATGGGCAGTCAGAACGATGTGCCCAAGGTCGCGCCGGTGCCGCCGAGCGAAGAGGACATCCTCAAGGGCACCTATTGGCCGCCGGCCAAGCTCGACGGCGGCATCGCCCGGATCAGCTGCGAATACGACTATCCGCGCTACGGCGAAGGCGAGCGGCTGACCGCGCTGGATTTCTTCAGCCTGGTCGACGCGCTCTCGCCGTGTCAGGCGCGCGGAGTGGTGCGTCTGCGCTACCAGGGCAAGATCGGCGCGGGCTTCACCGCGTTGATGCAGCGGGTCTCGGCGATGGCCACGCGGATGGAGATCCAGACCCGCATCCTCGACATCGATTCCAGCGGCGGGCACGTGGAAGAAGCCATCCGCGCCGGCGACTGGATCGCCGAATCGGGCTGGGCGATCTGGGTGCGCGAAGACTCGGTCTGCCACAGCGCCTGCGTGTTGGTGCTGGCCGCCGGCGATACCCGTTCGGTCGAAGGCAAGGTCGGCATCCACCGGCTGATGCGCGACCGTTCCACCGCGACTTCGCGCGCCGAGCTCAGCCGCGAACTGCGCGCGATCAACCAGCAAGTGCGCGACTACCTGGAACGCAACGGCGTGGCCACCGCGGTGTCGGACCTGATGATGACCATCGCCAACCGCGATCTGCGCATCCTGACCCCGGACGAACTCAAGCAATACGGGCTGGACGGCACCAACGCCGCCCAGGACGATCTCGACCGCATCCGCCTGACCCGCAAGTGCGGCGAGGATTTCGTCCGCCGCCGCGACGCCTTCCGCCGCGCCTTCGACGCGCAGTGCATGGCCACCGGCAAGAATTTCGAATCGATGCCCGAATGCGCCAGCGCGCTGCAGGGCCAGTTCGGCTTCCCCGACAAGGCGTGTCCGTCCGACAGCCCGGCCGATTTGTACGCGCGCGATTTGCCCGAGTTGTTGCCGGCCGAGGAAGCCTCGGTCGACGGCGCCAAGCAGGCCGCCGACGCTGCCCAGAGCAAGAACGCCGGCAAGAAAACCGCGCCGGTTTCGGCCGACTGAACGGCCGCCCGGCGCCGCCGTGCACTTGCGGCGTCGCACACAGGCCCGGAAAATCCCCGCCTGAATCAGCCAGAGCGCCTGTGGGGCTCGAGCCAACAGCCCTTCAGGAGTTTCCGATGTCCGCCCGTCTTTCCCGGCTGGCGCCGGCGCGTCTCGCGCTGGCCCTGCTGCCGTTGTGCCTGTCTCCGCTCGCCGCCGCCGCCGATGAGGCGCCCGCCGCCGATTCGGCCGCCGATCCGGTCCACCAGCTCGATCAAATCCAGGTCCGCGGCGTCGCCGGACCCAAGTTCGGCGCCCAGCGCAGCGTCAGCGCGACCAAGACCGACACCGCGCTGATCGAAGTGCCGCAGGCGGTGACGGTGCTGCCGCGCGCGCTGATCGACGCCCAAGGCGGACGCTCGCTCAACGAAATGCTCGCGCTGGTGCCCGGCGTGGCGCTCAACAACGGCGACGGCCAGCGCGATCAGGTCGCGATCCGCGGCTTCAGCGCCCTGGCCGATCAATACCTCGACGGCGTGCGCGACGACGCCATGTACTACCGCGATCTGGCCAACACCGAACGCATCGAAGTGCTCAAGGGCACCGCGGCGATGTTGTTCGGCCGCGGCTCCTCCGGCGGCCTGATCAATCGGGTCAGCAAGCAGCCGCTGGACACCGCGCAGGGCAAGCTGCGTTTGTACGCCGACAGCGAAGGCGGCCGTCGCGGCGAATTCGATCTGACCGGACCGCTCGGCAACGGTGCCGGCCGTCTGGTCGGCGCGGTCGAAGATTCGGACACCTTCCGCGATCAAGGCTTCATCGAACGCTGGCTGATCGCGCCCTCGTACCGCTTCGACCTCGGCGGCGGCCAATTGCTGCTGCAGGCCAGCGCGCAGCGCGACGAACGCGTCACCGATTTCGGCATGCCGAGTCTGTTCGGCCGGCCGGTCGATGTTCCGATCGGCACCTACTACGGCTCCAGCGACGCGCGCCGCGACGACTACAGCATCGCCCGGGTCAATATCTTCAACGCCACCTACAGCAAGGCGCTGAGCGAGCAGTGGAACTTGCGCGCGACCCTGCGCGGCACCGACTACGAGCTGGAACGCCGCAACACCCTGATCACCGGCAATCCGTTCCTGCGCGACGGCCGCTGGCTGTCCAACCGCCGTCATGCCGGCAACACCCGCGACCAGCAGGCCTGGTTCGCCCAGACCGATCTGGTCTACGAAGGCGAGCGTCATCGCCTGTTGATCGGCAACGAACTGAGCTACGAGCGCAAGGATCAGGCCAGTTACGGCGGCACCACCACGCCGATCGATCTGCTCAACCCGGTGCTCGACCGGCCGACCTTCAATCCGCGCGCCGAAGCCGCCGCGCGCAGCCGTCTGCGCAACGCCGCGCTGTACGTGCAGGATCAGATCACCTTGAGCCCGCAGTGGAAGGCGGTGATCGGCGCGCGTTACGACGATTATCGCCAGCAGACCCGCGACCGGCTCAATCCCAACGCACCCGCGCTGGACCGCACCGATCGCGAATTCAGCCCGCGCCTGGGCCTGATCTGGATGCCGAGCGCGCAGCAATCGTTCTACGCCAGTTGGGGCGAGTCGTTCCAGCCCTCGGCCGAGAGCCTGCCGCTGAGCACGGTCAACGTCGACCTGAGCCCGGAAACCACCAGCAATCGCGAAGTCGGCTACAAGTTCGCCCGTGCCGACGGCTTGCTGAGTTTCGACGTGGCGGTGTTCGAAACCGAACGCGAACACATCAAGACCACCGACCCGAGCGATCCGCGCAAGCAGATCGGCGTCGGCACCCAGCGCACCCGCGGCGCCGAAGTCGGCTTCGCGGCGTCGTTGCTGGAGCAGCGTCTGGATCTGTACGCCGGCTATGCCTACCTCGACGGCGAGATCACCAAGTCCAACAACAGCGCCAGCGGCGTCGCGTTCCAGGGCCGCACCTCGCCGCTGACCCCGCGCCACAGCGCTTCGGTGTATGCCGAGTACGATCTGGGCAGCGGTTTCAGCGTCGGCGGTCTGGCTCAGCACGTGGCGATGCAATACGCCGCGCCGACCAATTTGAGCGCGCTGCCGGCGTTCACCCGTTTCGATTTCAATCTGCGTTACCAGACCGCGGCCTGGGATTGGCGCCTGCGTTTGGAGAACGCGTTCGACAAGCGTTACTTCGCGTCCGCGCACGGTTCGGTCGATGGGTTCAACGCGCCGGGCGCGCCGCGCACGCTCAGCCTGACCGTGGATTACCGGTTCTGAGTCCATGCATCGCGGCCGCGTTGTGGCGGCCGCGATGCGGACGGTCGGCGATTACTTCATCAATTCGCCCGCCAGCGAGGGATAGAACACGCCCGAGGTGGTGCCCTTGCCGATGCCGCAATTGCCGTCGGACGCGCCGGGCGTCTTGATCCACAGCAAGGCGTCGAAGCTATCGCCCGCACCGCCCAGGCGCGGGACGGGGCCGAGTCGGCGGCCGCCCGGGTTGCACCATTCGCGGCCGTCGTATTGGCTGGCGCCGTTGCGGCTGGTGTCGATCACGTAATGGCTGTGGATGCCGTACTGATCGGCCAGCATCGCGCGCATGCGCTCGGCCATCGCCACCGCGTCGGCGGTGCTGTTGTAGTTGGACACGTTGATGGCGAAGCCGCGCGCGTTCTGGATGTTCGCCGCGACCAAGCGCGGGACCATGATGTCCGCGCCGTTCCAGCGGCCGTCGCCGCCGTCGAGGTAAACGTGAGCGTTGGGCGCTTGCTGCTTCATCAGGTCGACCGCTTCGCCGAGCAAATCCAGGCGCGAGGCCATGCCTTCTTGGCCCAGGCAGCCCGGGGTCAGGTGGATGAGCGCATCGGGTTCGAGAATCACCGCGACCGTGCCCTGGCCCAGCGCCGGCACCCACTGCTCGCGCAGCCAGCGCCGATACGCGGCCGCGTTGGCTTCGCCGCCTTGCGACCACTGGCCGCAATCGCGTTGCGGGATGTTGTACGCCACCAGAATCGGGATCTTGCCCTGGCGCGCGGCTTCGCCGGTGTAGGCGGCGACCCAGTCGCGGATGTTGCCGCCGCCGACCCAGCGCGCCATCGGCTGGGCGACGATGCGCTGAGCGATCTGCGCGCGTTGCGGATGGCGCGGGTTGTCGCGGACCCAGCGCGCGGCGACGTTGTCGGGATCGCCAAGGAAACTGTCGGCGGCGAGCGCGGGCGCGGCGCACAGCGTGGCGAGCGCGCAGGCGAGCAAGGCGCGGGGAGTGCGGAACTTCGAGGTCATGGCGGCGGATCCTGTTCATTGGCGAGGAATGCACGGGACGCCGCGACGGCGCCCGCGTCGGCACCCTCACGCCGGATTCGGCGCGAAACCGTGACTCAGGCCGGGCGAACTACAACACGGGCACAACTGCGCCGGCCGCCGATGCGGGCGGCGTGCGCGAACGTGATCGATTTCGAAGCTTGGCGGCGTGCGCGCGGGCCGGGGAATGTGCGGGCGGTCGCAGCGTGGGTTCACGGTCGCTCGGTTTTACCGCGTTGCCGCATGCCGGCGCGTGCTTGAACAGGGCGCGCGGCCGCGGATCAGGCGGCGTCGGGCAGCGCCGGCACCGGCGTGGGTTTGCCGTGGGCGTCGAGCGCGATCATGGTGAAGCGCCCGCGCGTGGCCAGTTGCGACTCGCCGGTCAGCAGGTCTTCGCGGTGCATTTCGACTTCGACCTGCATCGAGGTGCGGCCGGTTTCGATCACCCGCGCGATCAGTTCGACCAGCGCACCCTTGGGCACCGGCAAATGGAAGTCGATCTGTTCCGAGCGCGCGGTGACGACGGTGGTGCGTGCGTAGCGCGAAGCGGCGATGAAGGCGGCCTTGTCCATCCACGCCAGCGCCTGGCCGCCGAACAGCGTGCCCAGGTGGTTGGTGTGGTCGGGGAAGACGATCTCGGTCATGCGCGCTTCGGTCATGGCGGCGGGCTCGGCGGAGGGGTGGGGGATTGCGTCGAACATGCGGGAGACTCGAATTGCAGCGTACTGCTTTGCTCCCTCTCCCGCTTGCGGGAGAGGGTTAGGGTGCGGGTAGTGGGGTGCGGTGTTGCTTGGGCGGAGCGCGTGCCCTCACCCCAACCCCTCTCCCGCAAGCGGGAGAGGGGCTCAAGCGGCGGGAGAGGGGCGGATCAGAACGCTTCGTCGAACGCCACTTCGCCCTGCACGCCAACCTGATACGCCGACACCCGGCGCTCGAAGAAGTTGGTCACTTCCTGCACGTCCTGCAGGTCCATGAACGCGAACGGGTTGGTCGCGCCGAAATGCTTGGGCATGCCGAGCTGGGCCATGCGCTGGTCGGCGCAGTATTCCAGGTACTGGCGCATGTCCTTGAGCGACAGGCCGACCACGCCGCCGGACAGCACGTCCTGGGCGAACTGGAACTCGCAATCCACCGCGTCCTCGAACATCTTCACCACCTGCGCGCGCAGGTCGGCGTCGAACAGGTCGGGCTCTTCCTCGCGCGCGGTGCGGATGACTTCGAACGCGAACGCCATGTGGCAGCTTTCGTCGCGGAACACCCAGTTGGTGCCCGAGGCCAGGCCGTTGAGCAGGCCGCGCGAACGCAGGTAGTACACGTAAGCGAACGCGGCGAAGAAGAACAGGCCTTCGATGCAGCCGGCGAAGCAGATCAGGTTGAGCAGGAACTGGCGGCGCTGCTCGCGGGTCTCGATCCGCTTGAGGTTCTGGATCGAATCGATCCAGCGGAAGCAGAACTCGGCCTTGGCCCGGATGGAGGCGATGTTCTCGACCGCGTCGAAGGCCTTGGCGCGCTCGTTCGGGTCGGGCAGGTAGGTGTCGAGCAGGGTCAGGTAGAACTGCACGTGCAGCGCTTCTTCGTACAACTGGCGCGACAGGTACATGCGCGCTTCCGGCGCGTTGATGTGCTGGTACAGGTTCAGCACCAGATTGTTGGAAACGATGCTGTCGCCGGTGGCGAAGAACGCGACCAGACGCTCGACCAGATGCCGCTCGGCCGGGCCGAACTTGTGCTTGAGGTCGTTGACGTCCTGCGAGAAGTCCACTTCCTCCACGGTCCAGGTGTTGCGGATCGCGTCGCGGTACATCTCGTAGAAATGCGGGTAGCGCATCGGCCGCAGGGTGAGGTCGAAGCCGGGATCCAGAAGCTTAGTGTCGAGCTTGGAGGAGTGAGGAGTGAGCGAGGATGTCGCTGACGAAGACATGAGCGGTTTTCCTAATGCAGGTGTGCGGGCGATCTGGGACCTTGGGGGCAAGGAGGTTGTCGTGCACTACCAAGAAACTGTGATCTGGAATAAGGCCATTCGGCTCGCCGAATTGGTTTGTCTGTTGTCTGTAGAGTTGCCCACCGAGGAGCGGTTCGGTATGAGATCGCAGCTGACCAGGGCGGCGATTTCCGTGCCAAGCAATACAGCCGAAGGCTGGACAAGGGAGTCCAAACGCGAGAGAAGGCAGTTCCTGTCCATTGCACACGGCTCCTTGGCGGAACTGCACACCCAGTTGCTGATTTGCGAGCGGACAGGCTGGCTGCGCACGGCCGATCTGACGGAAATAAAATCGCTGATCGACCAAACCAGCCGCATGCTCACTGTACTAAGAAGAGCAGCCAGACACCCCTGACCGCTCTTGCTCACTCCTCACTCCTCTACGCTCACTTCTCAGCCCTTACTGGCAGGCTTCGCAGGACTCGGGATTCTCCAACGAGCAGGCGATCGCCTCATCGGTGGTGTATTCCGGCTTCGGCGTGGCGACGGTCGGCGCGCTCACCGTGGTCTTGGCGATCTTGGTGGCCGGACGCGAACGCAGGTAATACGTGGTCTTCAGTCCCTTCTTCCACGCGTACATGTACATCGAGCTGAGCTGGCCGATGTTCGGGCTTTCGATGAACAGGTTCAGCGACTGGCTCTGATCGATGTACGCGCCGCGTTCGGCGGCCATGTCGATCAGCGAGCGCATCGGCAGTTCCCACGCGGTGCGATAGACGTGACGCAAGGTCTCCGGCACTTCGGTCACCGACTGGATCGAACCTTCGGCCATCTTGATCCGGTCGCGCATCTCCGCGGTCCACAGGCCGAGCTTCTTGAGCTCTTCGACCAGGTACTTGTTGACCACCAGGAAGTCGCCCGACAGCGTCTCGCGCTTGAACAGGTTCGACACCTGCGGCTCGATGCACTCATAGCAACCGGCGATGGAGGCGATGGTCGCGGTCGGCGCGATCGCGATCAGCAGCGAGTTGCGCAGGCCGTGTTCGGCGATGCGCTTGCGCAAGGTCTCCCAGCGCTCGGGCTGCGACGGGGTCACGCCCCAGGCTTCGAACTGCAGTTCGCCGACGCTGGCGCGGGTGTCGTTGAACGAGGGGTGCTTGCCGTGCTCCATCGCCAGCTCGTTGGACGCCGACAGCGCGTGGAAGTAGATCGCCTCGGCGATCTCCTGCGCCAGCTTGCGCGCCGCATCGGAATCGAACGGCAGGCGCAGCTTGAAGAACACGTCCTGCAGGCCCATCGAACCCAGGCCGACCGGACGCCACTTGAGGTTGGCGCGGCGCGCGGTTTCGATCGGGTAGAAGTTCAGATCGATCACGCGGTCGAGCTGGCGCACGGCCAGGCGCACGGTCTCGGCGAGCTTGTCGAAGTCGAACGCGCCCTTGCCGTCCTCGAACATCTCCACGTGGTGGGAGAGGTTGATCGAACCCAGGTTGCACACCGCGGTTTCGTCCTGCGAGGTGACTTCCAGGATTTCGGTGCACAGGTTGGACAGGTGGATGACGTTGCCTTCGCGCAGGGTCTGGTTGGACGCGCGGTTGGACTTGTCCTTGAAGTTCATCCAGCCGTTGCCGGTCTGCGCCAGGGTGCGCATCATCCGGCCGTAGATGTCGCGCGCCTTGACCTTCTTGGTCGCAAGGCCGGCGGCTTCGGCGGCGTGGTAGGCGCGCTCGAAGGCCTCGCCCCACAGGTCGGTCAGCTGCGGCACCTTGGACGGGTCGAACAGCGACCACTCGGCGTCGGCCTCGACCCGGCGCATGAATTCGTCGGGAATCCAGTTGGCCAGGTTGAGGTTGTGGGTGCGGCGCGCTTCGTCGCCGGTGTTGTCGCGCAGTTCCAGGAATTCTTCGACGTCGGCGTGCCACGGCTCCAGGTACACGCAGGCCGCGCCCTTGCGCTTGCCGCCCTGGTTGACCGCCGCGACCGAGGCGTCGAGCGTCTTCAGCCACGGCACGATGCCGTTGCTCAGGCCGTTGGTGGAACGGATCAGCGAGCCGCGCGAACGGATGCGGGTGTAGCTCAAGCCGATGCCGCCGCTGAACTTGCTCAGCTTGGCCACGTCCATGTAGCGCTTGTAGATGGCTTCCAGCGAGTCGTCGGGCGAATCGAGCAGGAAGCAGCTCGACAGCTGCTCGTGGGTGGTGCCGGCGTTGAACAGGGTCGGCGAGGACGGGATGTAGTCCAGCTGCGCCATGCGCCGGTACAGCGCCAGCGCGTCGCCGACGTCTTCGCTCAGCGCGCAGGCGATGCGCAGGAAGAACTGCTGAGGGGTTTCGATCACCGTGCGCGCGGTCGGGTGGCGCAGCAGGTAGCGGTCGTACAGGGTGCGCAGGCCGAAGTAGTCGAACTTGGCGTCGAGGCTGCGGTCGATGGCGTCGTTGAGCTTGCGCGCGTTGGCCTGGACGAAGTTGAGCAGGCGCTCGTTGATCAGGCCCAGCTCATGGCCGCGCTGGATCGATTGCGAGAACGCGTGGATCTCGACCCCGGCGACTTCCTTCTCGATCACCCCGGCCAGCAGGCGCGCGGCCAGGCGGCCGTACTCGGGCTCCTCGGCGGTCAGCAGCGCGGCGGTGCGGATCGACAGTTCGTCCAGCTCCTGGGTGGTGGCGCCGTCGTACAGGCCGGAGATGGTGCGGGTGGCCACGCGCATCGGATCGATCGCGTACAGGTTTTCGCCGCTGCGGGTCACCGCGCGCACGATCTTGTTCAGATCGACCGGCTCGCGGCGGCCATTGCGCTTGGTCACGCTCATGGTCAGGTTGGCCGCGGGCGGGGTCAGGGCGAAACCGGGCGCCTCTTGCGCGGCGCGGGCGGCGGCCGGTTTGGCCGCGGAAGAAGTGGGCGCGGCGTCCGTGGCGGGGGCGACGGACGGATCGGATGCGAGTGTGGTCATGGCAGTACTCCGGGGCATGTTGGTGCACGGAGCGGGGAACGCGGACGCGCCAGCGACGACGGACCGCGCGCGCGGCGTCATCGATGGCACGGCCATGCCCCCGCGGGCGCGAAGCTTGGGAGTGTGCTGGCTGGGTGTCGCGCGGCCCGAGACGCGAGGTCCGGGACGGTCCGCTCCGCGCATGGCGCCGGAACGGACAGGCGCGACGGGAATCCCGTCGTGCCGCGACACCGGCCGTCTTCCCCCGAAGACTCCTTAGGGCCGGTACCGCGCGGTTGTGCGACGCGCGGTTGTCGGCAGGTCTTCGGGCTCGGGACTCGGAGCGAGAAACGGGCAAAGAGAAGTAAGCGCCAGGAGACGACCCGGTTCTCACTTTTCTTCGCCCGCTTCTCGTTCCTCCTACCGGGGTCGCTTCCCAGGCGTACCGCCCAGTGCCATGACCCGTTCGTTTCCCACACCGCTGCGGGGCAGCGCCGGCTTCGGACCTCGCCGCGAGTGCTCGCGGGCGCGTCCCTACCGGCTTCCCTTTTCAGCCGATCGCAAAATCGGCACCGACGCACACAACATAGTGGGGTTGTTCGATTTCGTCAACGCGATATGTGGTGAATGAACAATGTATATAGCGGGTGAAGACCGGGCCTCCATACGCCGCGCCTTGGTGTAACGTGCCGCTCATAAGGAACGGGGAATTGTGATGGAAGCACTGATCGTCTTGCTGGGATTGGGTTTGCTGCTGGTGCCGGTGTTGTTGATCGTGGCCCTGGCCCAGATCTCCGGACTGAAGTCGCGGCTGGGCGTGGTCGAACGCGCGCTGGCGCAACTGCGCGCCGACGTCTCCGACCCGCAGGCCCGCGCCCGCGCGGACGAGACCCGCGC
>NZ_JBAMDI010000217.1:0-10668 GCF_036961695.1 Pseudomonas sp. CGJS7
TGGGGATTCACCCCACGCCTCCCCAGTTCCCCAACCCCGCCTCTCGGTCGCGGCTTGCTCAAGCCACCAACCGACCCGCCCCATAGCGCCCCTCGACGATCTCCTCGGCCAGCCCGAAGCTCAACGTCATCCCCAGGCCGCCACCGCCGACGGCGTTGACGATGGTCACGCCGGGCGCGGGTTCGGCGACGAACTCGCTGCTGCCGTCGGTGAGCTTGGGGTAGATGCCGTGCCAGGTCTGGACCACCCGCGGGTCGGGCAGGCGCAGGAAGCGGCTCAGGTAGTCCAGCACCTTGGCGTTGATGGCGTGTTCGTCGAACGGGTCGTGGGTGTGGGCATAGGCGTGCGAATCGCCGACGGTGATTTCGCCGCGGCCGTTCTGCGCCGCCATCACATGGATGCCCAGTTCGATCAGATCGCCGAACTGCTGTTGATAGCGCGCGCGCAGCGGCGCCACGTCGGCGGCCTGCTGGAAGCCGGCGTAGTGCACCAGCGACAAGCCGCCGCACAAGGCCGCGCCGAGGCGGAACCCGTCGGGCTGCGGCGCCAGCCGCAGCATCTGCAGCTTGCAGCGGGTCAGCGGCGCGGCGGCGTAGAGCTGCGGGTACAACTGTTCGAACTCCGGCCCGCTGCACACGAACACCCGGTCGGCCTCGAAGCGGCGGTTGCCCGAATGCACGCGACCGGTTTCCACCGCGGTCGCCGGCGTGCGCCAGTGGAACTGCACACCGTAGCGTTCGTGCAGATAGGCCGGAATCGCCGCGAGCGCCTGACGCGGGTCGACGATCATTTCGTCGCGGTTGAACAACGCGCCGCGCAGATCCTCGCCGACCATCGCCGGCGCTTTGGCCAGCGCCGCGTCGCGGTCGAGCAGGCTGCACGGGCGCAGCGAACGGTTGGCGGCGTGGTATTGCTCCAGCACGTCCCATTCGTCCTGGGCATAGGCCATGTGCAGCGAACCGCAGGGGTCGTGCCACAGCCCGGTGGCGTCGATTACCTCTTGCCAGATCGCGCGCGAACGCAGCGCGCGCTGGTATGCCTGGCCGTTGACCACGCCGATCGGCCAGATCATGCCGAAGTTGCGTACCGACGCGCCGACCGCGCGGTCGTAGCGTTCCAGCACGGTGACGCGGTGGCCGCGCACGGCGAGCGCGCGGGCGATGGCCAGGCCGACGATGCCGGCGCCGATAACGAGAGCGGATTCGGATTTCATGCGTATGCGGTTTCGAAGTCAGACAGGAGCCAGCGCCGGCGCGACGGCGCGGCGGGTGGCGCGATGATGGAAATACAGCGCCGACAGCAGCAGGCAGACGCCGCCGAGCGCGGCCAGCGCGATCACCGTGTGGGCGAAGAACTGGGTCCAGGACAACTGCAGGCCGGAGAATTCCTTGGTCAGCAACACCGCCACGCTGCCCAGGTAGCCGAACGCATCGGACAGATACATCAGAAAGCCGACGTTGCCGGCGACCCGGAAGGTCGCGATCAAGCGCTCGTAGAACACGCAGTTGAACGGCACATAGGCCAGATACAGACCGAAGCCGACCAAGGCCAGCCACCACAGCGGCGGCAGCGTGCCGGCCTGGAACGCCATCGTGCTGAGGCCGGCGACGGCCAGGCCGGCGAACATCAGCGCGTGCAGCGCCATCAGGCCGCGCAGGTTGTCGCGGAACCACGTCAGCCCCGCGGTCAACGCGAGAACAGCCAGGGCGACAGGGGTTTCGATCAACGCGAACACCCCCGCATTGCCGCCGTAACCCAGATCGTTGAACAACTCCGCCTCGAAGTTGTCGCGGAAATCGCGCACCACCGTCAGTGCGACGTAGCACAGGATCATCAGCGACAGGCCGGGCAGAAACCGGCGCACGAACGCGCGCCGCTCCTCGCGGTTCATCGGCAGGCGCTCGCTGCGTTCGCGCAGGTCGTCGGCGTCGGGTTCGGGCACGCGTTCGAGAAAGTGCAGCGCGATCAACAACGGCGGCAGAAACAGCAGGCCGGTCAAAAACGGCATCCAGAACTCGCTCACGCCCGACAGCAACAGCCACTTGCCCACGCTTTTGACGATGCCCGAGGCCATGATGAAGCTCGACGCCAGGATCGCGCCCATCGCCTCGGTGGTACGGCGTCCTTCCAGATAACTGAACACCAGGCCCCAGACCATGCCCAGCGGCAAGCCGTTGAGAAACAGGAACGGGATGTTCCAGGGCGCCGGAGTCAAAGCGAAACCCAGCAAGGCCAGCCAGGCCACGCCGATCAGCGTCAGCAACAAGCGCGCGCGGCGTTCGCGCCGCAGCCCGCCGATCACGCCGATGCCGATGAACTTGCTGCACATGTAGCCGAGGATCTGCGCGACCACCAGCCACACTTTGTAGTCGACCTCCCACCATTGCTGGCCGTGGAACGACGCGGCCGCGAACGGTTTGCGGAACGCGTACATGCAGGCGTAGGTGACCAGCGCCGCGCCGCCGGCGAGCAGGATCACCTGCCATTGGCGCATGCGTTCGCCGCGCGGGGTCAGCGCGCGCAGCATCGGGCTCATGCCGCGGCGCTGCGCGGATCGGTGGCGATGCCGAGCAGCGCCGGCAGTTCGAACAGCGAATCGATGATGCGGTCGGGCCGGTAGGGTTCCAGTTCGGCGCGCGAGAACGCGCCGGTGGTGATCGACACCACCAATCCGGCCTGGGCGCTGCGGCCTTCGCCGATATCGACTTCGGTGTCGCCGATCTTGACCAACTGCGCCGGGTCGTCGATCGAAAAGCGTTGCATCAGCGCGCGCGCCATGTGCGGTGCCGGCCGGCCTTCGGCGACTTCGTCGCTGGCGATCAGCGCGTCGATGCGCTCGGCCCAGCCCAGGCGTTCGACGATCGCGTCGGCGATGTCGCGCGAGAAACCGGTGTTGAGCGCGACCTTGATGCCGTTGGCGCGGAGCAGGGCGAAGGTCGATTCGGCGCCCGGCAGCGGCTCGATGCCCGGCCATTCGCGATAGCACACCAGCATGCGCTGGACGAAGTCCTGGTGGATCGCCTGCACCGTCGCCTCATCGGCGCGTTCGCCGAGCAGACGCGCGATCGCCAGCGGCTTGGGATAGCCCATCAGCGGCCGGCAGGCCTCGTGGTCGATGGGATGGCCGGCGGCGCTCATCGCGCCGACGAAAGCCTGGGCGACGAAACCCGGATCCGACACGGTGGTGCCGGCGATATCGAACAGGGCGAGGCGGTAAGTCATGGGAGCCGGAAGCGCTGAGGAACAGGCTTCCAGCTTGGGCGGCGAGCGCAACCCGGTGATGACAGGGCGGGGACAAGCGGGTGGACCTGTCTAGCCGGCGCGGGGCGGGTTCGGGGTTTAGGCGGCCGGGCGGACCTGTTCAGCCACCGGGCCGCGGGCTATCTTCGGTTCGCGATTCTGGCCGAGGTGGACGGTGACACGATGCGCTTGCTGATTTCTCTGGCGGTGTTAGCGGCGGTTGCCGCGTGCGCGGGATGCAACCGCGACCCGGGCGGCGCAGGCGCGGCGGCGAAGCCCGCTTCATCCAAACAATCGCCGGCACAGCCGCCATCGGCAACGCAGGCGCCGTCTTCGCCATCGCCGGTGGTGATCTTCCGCGGCGCCGACGGACGCGCGCTGACCCTGGACGACTTGCAAGGATTCAGCGGCAGCTTCTCCTACGAGATCGTCGGCAAATCCAACGTATCCGCCGAGGCCGAACTGCTGCACAAACAGGCCCGCGAAGCGGGCGTGGCCGGCGATGCGGCCAAGGCGATGGCCTTGTTCGATCAGGCGTCGAATCTGGCCCCGCAGTGGCCGTATCCGATCTACGACAAGGCTTTCACTTACTTGCTGATGTCGGACAACGACAACGCGCGCAGGTACTACGCCAAGGCCGTCGAACTGGCGCCGCGCGGATTCTTCACCGCGATCACCGCCTTGGATACGCTGGATCGCGAAGCGAAGGGCGAGTTGCCGCAGGGCACGTATCGAAGCTATCTGGCGCTGGAGTGGGCCTCCGATCAGACGGTGAAAGCGCAGGCCGCGATCCAACTGGCCAAGCGGGCGCCCGGATTCGCGCCGGCATGGAAGGAACTTGCGATGCTGGCCGATTCCGATCCGGACAAACTGACCGCCATCGAGAAGGGACTGGCCGCGAATCCGGATGCCGAGACCAAGGGCATTTTGCTGATCAACAAAGCGCTGATCGCCGATCGCGGCGGCGACCGGGCCGGCGCGATCCAGTTGCTGGGCGAACTCGCGCTCGACCCGGCTTCGACTTACGCCACCGAGCATCTGGCCAAGGCGACGTTGGCGACTATGGCCAAGCAGTAAGTCGCGCGGCCGGCCTTGTGCAGGCCAGGCTAGCGGTGGTCCTCATTGGGCGTCTGGCGGGAATGGTCCGGGAGGCGCGGATGCGGGATTGGGCTGGAACCGTCGCGGTTGCGATGTCTTTCGGCGTGGTCGAGACGATGCGCTCGACGAGTCCATGACGGGGGTTTACCAGACGATCTTGAAGTACCAATGGCCGTCGGCGCGGGCATAGCCCTGCCGCCAATCGTTGGCGTCCTTCGAGCGTTGGAAATCGTCGAGACTGTCGTGCAGTGGACGCGGCGGGGTCTGTCGCCATACCGCCAGCACGCGCCAGCCTCGATTGGCCATGCCACTGGAGTCCAACAGCACTGCGAATTCGTCACTCTCGGCACTGAAGGCGCGCGGCACGCCGATTTGTTTCATCAAAGCGCGGTAAGCATCGGCGCGGCCATTGGAAAGCCCAATGCTCTCCGCGCTGCGGTCATTTCGCCGCTCGCCTTTTTCGAACTCTTCGCCGTAGTCGAAGATGTCGCTGATTCCATCCTCCCGCATCATCTTCCGCAGCGTTTCGTAGCTCTGCCGCTCGGTTTGGAATCGAGCCATCAGCGCTTGCTGTTTGGGCGGCGGCGAGAAACAGCCGGCAAGGCCGAGCAGCGCCAGCCACAACAGCGCCGTTCGACGCATGCTTCTCACCGCCATGCCGGCGGGCTAACCACGCTCAACGCGGCGCGTCGAACGACGCCTTCACCGAAGGCCGCTCCAGCACGATGAACGTGAACACGCCCAGCACCGTGCCCAGCGGGACCGAAAGGCAGGTCAAGGCGGCGATGATCTGGCAGAACATCATGCCGCGGCGTTGGCGCAGCCGTCGCGCGGCCATGAAGTGCAGTACCGCGCCGAGCAGGCTGGTCGCGGCGATGAAGACGAAGACGCCGATGATGAAGGCCTGCGGCGGGGGTGAGCCCGAACGCTGCACCTGCGGGGCGTTGAGCAGCCCGATCATGATCGGGCCCAGGACCAGGACCATCGCGATCGACAGTGCGTTCAATCCGGCGAACACGTAATAGACGATGCTCAGGATTTGCAGATGCGAGGCATCTTGCGCGGCGGTATCGACGGTAGCGGGTGCGGTTTGCGACATGCGCGATGCTCCTGATAACGGGCGTTGCCGGTCATGCCTAACGCGAGGCGCGATCGCGTCCGCGCGGCCACGCCGCCAACGACCCCAGTGTGGCAAGAAACATATCGGTGTGCGCGTCCCAGATATCGCCCTGCTGGCCGTTGTAGGACTCCGCGTCCTCCGGCGACATGGTCAGCGCGATCGCCCACTCGATCCATTCGTAGATCAGGCTGGTGCACATGATCGCCGCGACCGCCAGCGCGAACGCCTGGCGCGCGCTCAGCGCCGGCCAGCGTTGGCGGAAGTACTCGCGCACCGCCGGGGCGAAGCAGACGCCGTAGAGGAAATGGATCAGCCGGTCGAAGTGGTTGCGCTCGAACCCCAGCGCCCGGTCCAGCGACCAGCCGCCGCTGAGCCATTGGATCCAGCGGTCGTACGGCACATACGAGTACAGCCAGCGCGCGGCGATGCAGTGCGCGGTCATGAACACGCAGATCGCGATGAAGTGGCCGTCGCGCAGCGGCCAGCGGCGGTCGTGCCGCCACAGCCAGATCAGCCCGATCACGGTCAGCACGCTGTGCATGCCTTGCTCGTACGGGCTTTTCGGGGCGATCCAGGTGATGGCGAAGACCGCCAGCACCAGCGCCAATGCGATCTTCTTGTTTTGTGGGTGCCCGATCGCGCTCATGCGTCCCTGCATTGCTCGACTCACCCGATGTGGACGCGCTCGCCTTCGCTATGGCCGACCACTTCGCCGATGCGCCAGTGGGCCAGGCCCAGGCGCTTGAGGTCGGCTTCGGTCGCGGCGACCGCTTCGTCGGGCACCACCAGCACGAAGCCGATGCCGCAGTTGAAGGTGCGCCACATTTCCTCGCGCGGCACCGCGCCTTCGCGCTGCAGCCAGTCGAACACCGGCGGCAGGGTCCAGGTGGCGGTGCGGATGTCCAGGCCCAGGCCCTGCGGGATCACCCGGATGATGTTTTCGGTCAGGCCGCCGCCGGTGATGTGGGCCATGGCGTGGATGCGGTGCTCGCCGTTGTTGGCGCGCAGCAGTTCCAGGATCGGCTTGACGTACAGCGCGGTCGGCTCCATCAGCGCATCGATCAGACGCACGCCGCCGACGGCGACGTCGCCCGGGCGGCCGGCGCGGTCGAAGATCCGGCGGATCAGCGAGTAACCGTTGGAGTGCGGGCCGCTGGAGGCGATGCCGATCAGCACGTCGCCCTTGTTCACGCGGGAGCCGTCGAGAATCTGCGACTTCTCCACCGCGCCGACGGTGAAGCCGGCCAGGTCGTACTCGCCCGGCGGGTACATGTCGGGCATTTCCGCGGTTTCGCCGCCGATCAGCGCGCAGCCGGCCAGTTCGCAGCCGCGGGCGATGCCGCCGACCACCGACACGGTGGTGTCCACGTCGAGCTTGCCGGTGGCGAAGTAATCCAGGAAGAACAGCGGCTCGGCGCCTTGCACCAGCACGTCGTTGACGCACATGCCGACCAGGTCGATGCCGATGGTGTCGTGGCGGTTGAGTTCTTGCGCCAGCTTGAGCTTGGTGCCGACGCCGTCGGTGCCGGACACCAGCACCGGCTCGCGGTACTTGCCCGACAGATCGAACAGCGCGCCGAAGCCGCCCAGCCCGCCCATGACTTCGGGACGGAAGCTGCGCTTGACCAAGGGCTTGATGCGTTCGACCACCTCGTTGCCGGCGTCGATGTCGACCCCGGCGTCGCGGTAGGTCAGCGGCTTGGGGGAGGTGTCGGAAGGAGATGCGGTCACGGCGGCCCCGGCGGTCGCGGAAGGAAACCCGGGATTTTAGCAGGCGGGGGCGGGTCAGAAGTGACGGGGGGAGGGGACTCGGTCGCGGTGAAGCAAATCCCCCGGCGCGTTGGCGCTGTCTGATACCCACTGCGCAGGCGCCAGCCCCCTTTTTCAAAGGGGGCGACATTTAATGCTGACCATCCTCGGCACAAACATCCACCTCACCGCCTCGCCTTTGCTGTTCCCCCCTTTGAAAAAGGGGGGCAGGGGGGATTTGCTCTTAGCCTCACCCACCCCGTTCATCTCCCGAATGGACGTTCAGCCTCCACTCCGGCACCATTTCGAACCTTGAATGTCGTCGCCGACCCCAGGTCCGCGGTCCGGCGTTCGGGCCGGGTTCGCGGCCCGCCATGCGGGCCGGACGCCCGCTCCTCTGCGGTATGGATAGAGATAGGGATAGCGATGGGCTTGTCGATGAGTAAGGCACTACGGGGCTGGGCGATCGCAGCGATGCTGCTGGCCAGCTTCGCCGCGAGCGCGCAGCGCGTGGAAGGCGACCGCGCCCAGGCCGACGGCGCCTACTCGGCCGAAGTGCCGGTCGGCGGCCAGAGCGAGAGCGAGCGCAACGGCGCGATGGCGCGGGCGCTGGCCCAGGTGCTCGGCAAGATGTCCGGCGACCGCTCCGCAGCCAGCCGCCCCGGCGTCGGCCAGGAACTGCGCCGGGCCAAGGACTACGCGACCGGTTACGACTACCGCCAGGACGAAGGCGTCTCCCAGACCACCGGCGCGCCGACCTTCCAGACCACCCTGGTCGTCAGCTTCGATCAGGAGAAGGTCGACAACCTGGCCTCGACCCTGGGCTTGCCGATCTGGCCGCAGCCGCGGCCCAAGCCGGTGCTGTGGCTGGCGATCGACGACGGCAGCGGTCCGCGCCTGGTCGGTCTGGCCCAGGCCAATGCGGCCCGCGCGGCGCTCAATCGGGCGATCGAACGCGGCTACAAACTCGGCCTGCCGACCGGCAGCGCCGCCGAGCAGGCCAGCGTCGGCGCGATCTGGCGCGGCGACGCCGCCGCGGTGGCCCGCGCTTCGGCGCGCTACAGCCCGCCGATGCAGTTGATCGGCAAGCTGTACCGGGTCAAGACCGGCGGCTGGAAGGGCGAGTGGAGCTTCGTCGACGGCGGCAAGGTGTTGAACAGTTGGGTCGCCACCGACGCGGACGCGCGCAAGGTCATGGCCGGCGGCGCCGACGGCGCCGCCGATGCGCTGATGAAGCGCTACGCCAAGCGCAGCGTGGCCGGTCCGCCGGGCACCTACCGGGTGGTGTTCACCGGCGTGCGCAGTTCCGACGATTACATCCGCCTGGCCGGCTACCTGCAGGGCCTGGCGGTGATCCGCAAGATCACTCCGGTGCGCGTGGCCCCGGACAGCATGGAGTTCGACTTGGAACTATTGTCCGGCCTGCCCGGCCTCAAGCGCATGGCCGACGCCGGCGACACCCTGGTGGGTCTGGAAGGCCTGGAAGGCCAGCCGCCCGTGTACCAGTTGCACTGACCATGGATCGCACCCCTCTGGAAGACATCGCCCTGTTCCTGCGCCGCCTGCAATGGACGGCGCTCGGCGTGGGCGCGTGCTGGCTGCTGTGGGTTCTGGCCCCGGTGCTGACGCCGTTCGTGGTCGCCGCGATGCTGGGCTGGCTGGGCGACCCGCTGGTCGACCGGCTCGAGCGCACCGGCCGTTCGCGCAACACCGCGGTGATCCTGGTGTTCACCCTGATGGCGCTGCTGGTGGTGCTGGTGCTGCTGATCCTGGTGCCGCTGATCGAGCGCCAGATCACCACCTTGATCGTGTCGCTGCCGAGCTACCGCGACTGGTTCACCGGCACCGCGATCCCGTGGCTGGAGCAGCGCACCGGTTTCCAGATCAGCGTCTGGCTGGATCTGAATCACCTGATCGAACTGATCCGCAGCAACTGGGAACGCGCCGGCGGCGTGGCCACCACCTTGCTGGGCTATCTGTCGCGTTCGGGGTTCGCGGTGATGGCGATGGTCGCCAACATCGCGCTGTTGCCGGTGCTGACCTTCTTCTTCCTGCGCGACTGGGACTTGCTGGTCGACCGGGTCGCCTCGCTGATCCCGCGCGATCATCTGGCCACCGCCAGCCGTCTGGCCAAGGCCTCCAGCGACGTGCTCGGCGCGTTCCTGCGCGGCCAGTTCCTGGTGATGATCACCCTGGGCGTGATGTACGGCATCGGCCTGTGGGCGGTCGGCCTGGACCTGGGCATCCTGATCGGCATCGTCGCCGGCCTGCTGACGTTCGTGCCTTACCTCGGCCCGGCCAGCGGCATCATCCTCGGCGTGATCGCCGCGCTGGTGCAGTACGGCGACTGGAAATACGTCGCCGGCGTGCTGGCGGTGTTCGGCGTCGGTCAGGTGGTGGAGAGCTACTGGCTCACGCCCAAGCTGGTCGGCGACCGCATCGGCCTGCATCCGGTGGCGGTGATCTTCGCGGTATTGGCTGGCGGCACCTTGTTCGGCTTCCTCGGCATGCTGCTGGCCTTGCCGGTGGCGGCGGTGGCCAACGTGCTGCTGCGTTATGCGCAGGAGCGCTATACCCACAGCCGCCTGTACGCCGGCGATCACCCGACCATCCTGCTCGATCCGGCGACCGTGCCGATCGCGCCGAAGGCCGACGATTCCAACGGCAACGGCGGTACGGAGCGCGTGACCGAGTGAGCGTTCCGCAGTTGCCGCTGGCCCTGCGTTATTCGCCGGACCAGCGTTTGGACACCTATGTCGATGCGCCCGACGGCGCGATCGC
The DNA here is from genome assembly GCF_036961695.1 of Pseudomonas sp. CGJS7. Lineage (NCBI taxonomy): Bacteria > Pseudomonadati > Pseudomonadota > Gammaproteobacteria > Pseudomonadales > Pseudomonadaceae > Pseudomonas > Pseudomonas sp. CGJS7. Next base: position 9,989 of record NZ_JBAMDI010000217.1, read on the forward strand.
GCAGTTGCGCGCATTGGCCACCCAGAGTCACGAGACCGCTGGCTATGTCGACCCGACCGGCGCCGACTGGGTGTATCTCGCCGGCCCCGCCGGCGTCGGCAAGACCCATCTGCTGCTCGGCGCCTGCGCGGCCGCCGAAGCCGCCGGGCGTCGCGCCGCTTACCTGCCGCTGGCCGCGGCCGCCGGGCGGCTGCGCGAGGCCTTGTTCGCGCTGGAAGGCAACGACTTGCTGGCGCTGGACGGCATCGAAGCCATCGCCGGTAACCGCGACGATGAGATCGCGCTGTTCGACACCCATAACCGCGCGCGTCAGGCTGGTATCGCCTTGATCTACGCGGCGCGGCTGAACCCGGACGAATTGCCGCTGAGCTTGCCCGACCTGCGTTCGCGCCTGTCGCAGTGCACGCGGATCGTGCTGACCCCGCTGGACGACGACGGCCGCGGCCAGGTGCTGCGCCAACGCGCGCAGCGGCGCGGCCTGGCCTTGGAAGAAGCGGCGCTGGAGTGGCTGCTCAAGCGGGTCGACCGCGACCTCGGCGGCTTGACCGCCTTGCTCGACAAACTCGACCGCGCCTCGCTCGCCGCGCAGCGGCGGATCACCGTGCCGTTTTTGCGGCAGACGCTGGGCGCCGAGTAAATCCGCTTCGCCGCGACCGCTCGCGAAAACCGGTTTACTCCCT
>NZ_JBAMDI010000218.1:0-10513 GCF_036961695.1 Pseudomonas sp. CGJS7
TCGGCCCCGCGATGCGGCTTGCCATGCCGCTCGCGCAGCACCGCCACCGCATCGGCCAGCGACAGCCCGCGCGCGCGCAGCAGCACTTGCAGGTGGAACAGCAGATCGGCGGCCTCGCCGCACAGCGCGGCATCGTCCTGGGCCACGCCGGCCAGGGCGGTTTCCACGCCTTCCTCGCCGACCTTCTGCGCGATCGAGCGCAGGCCCTTGTCAAACAAATGGGTGGTGTAGCTGCCGGCCGGCCGCTCGATTTCGCGCCGATGGATCAGCGCATCCAGCTCGCCCAGAAACGCCAACTCATCGCCGGGCGCCTGCTCGAAGCAGCTCTCTCGGCCCAGATGGCAGGTGGGCCCGTGCGGTTGCGCCCGCACCAGCAAGGTGTCGCGGTCGCAGTCGGTTTCCATCGAGATCAGGTCCAGGAAATTGCCCGAGCTTTCGCCCTTGGTCCACAGCCGCCGCTTGCTGCGGCTGTAGAAGGTGACGTGACCGCTGTCGAGGGTGGCGCGGATCGCGGCGCGGTCCATGTAGCCGAGCATCAACACCCGCAGCGTGGCCGCGTCCTGGACCACGGCCGGGACCAGGCCTTGCTGCTTGTCCCAGTCCAGGGCCTCGATGTCCTGCCCGCTGAAGGCGACCATGCCCGCGCCCGCGCTCATCAGTGCAGCTCCCGCACCGGCACGCCCTGCTCGCGCAGGCTGCGTTTGAGTTCGGGAATGCGGATGCTGCCGGAATGGAACACGCTGGCGGCCAATGCCGCGTCGACGTCGGCTTCGCGGAACACCGCGCCGAAGTGCTCGATCGCGCCGGCGCCGCCGGAGGCCACCAACGGCACCTCGCAGATCGCCCGCACCGCGCTGAGTTGTTCGATGTCGTAACCGCTGCGCACGCCGTCGCTGCCCATGCAATTGAGCACGATCTCGCCCGCGCCCAACCGCTGCGCCTCGACCACCCAGTCCAAGGTGCGCTTGGCCAGCGCCTGGGTGCGCGAGGGGTCGCCGGTGTATTGGCGCACCCGCCATTGGCCGTCGGGATCGCGCAGGCTGTCGATCCCGACCACCACGCACTGCACGCCGAACTCATCGGCGATCTCGCCGATGAGTTCAGGACGCTCCAGCGCCGGGGTGTTGATCGAGATCTTGTCCGCGCCGGCATTGAGCACGCCGCGCGCGTCGGCCACCGAACGGATGCCGCCGGCCACGCAGAACGGGATGTCGATCGCGCGCGAAACCCGCTCGACCCAATCGCGATCCACGCTGCGCCCCTGCGGGCTGGCGGCGATGTCGTAGAACACCAACTCGTCGGCGCCTTCGTCGCGATAGCGCAACGCCAGCTCGACGATATCGCCCATGTCGACGTGGTCGCGAAAGCGCACGCCCTTGACCACGCGGCCGTCGCGGACGTCCAGACACGGCACGATGCGCCGGCTCAGTGGTGTGGTGGTCAGCAACGGCGTACCTGCTTGAGCGCTTCGGTGAGTTGGAACCGGCCTTCGATCAGCGCCTTGCCCAGCACCGCGCCGCTGCAGCCGACGTTGTCGGCGGCGACGATGTCGGCGATGTCGCGGATGCCGCCGGAAGCCTGCAGCAACACGTTCGGCGCGATCTCGTGGATGTGTTTGTACAGGTCCAGGTTCGGACCGGTCATGGTGCCGTCGCGGGAAACGTCGGTGCACAGCAGATGGCGCAGGCCGGCCGCGGCATAGCGTTCCAGCAGCGGTTCCAGGCGCACGCCGCTGTTTTCGGTCCAGCCCGCCACCGGCAACTCCCAATCGCCGGTCTCGGTCTGGCGCACGTCCAGGGCGATAGTGATGCGTTCGGAACCGAAGCGCTTGAGCCAGGCGATGACCAGGTCCGGGTCCTTGACCGCGAGCGAGCCGACCACGACCCGGTCGGCGCCGGCGTCGAGGATGGCCTCGACATCGGCCTCACTGCGCACGCCGCCACCGGTCTGCACGCGCATCCAGCTGGAGGTGGTGATCGCGCGCAGCAGCGGCGCCAGGGTGTAGCCGCCGTAACGCGCGGCGTCCAGATCGATCAGGTGCAGCCACTTGGCGCCGGCTTCGGCGTAACGGGTGGCCAACGCCAGCGGTTCGGTCTCGTAGCGCGTTTCCTGGGCGTAATCGCCCTGGTGCAGGCGCACGACCCGGCCGTCGCGAACGTCGATCGCGGGATACAGAGTGCTGTTGCCCATGTTCACGCCTCCAACGCCAGGAAGTTGGCGAGCAGGCGCGAACCGACCGCGGCCGAACGTTCGGGGTGGAACTGCGCCCCGAAGCAGCGACCGCGTCCGGCCACGGCGGTGAAGCGGGTGCCGTAGCTGGCGCTGGCCAGGGTGTCGGGGGTCAGTGGCGCGGCATAGCTGTGGACGAAATAGGCCTGGTCGCGCTCGCCGATGCCGGCGAGCAGGCGCTGGGCGCCGGCCGATTCATGCTTCTGAAGGAGATTCCATCCCATATGAGGCACACGTACTCCTGGTCCTGATTGCAGCCTGGTGATCCGGCCCGGAAGAAGGCCGAGGCACTCGACCTCGCCCTCCTCCGAGGACTCGTACAACAGCTGCATTCCCAGGCAGATCCCGAGCAGCGGCTGCTGCAAGCGGCGGATCGTCGCGACCAGGTCCAACTCACGTAACCGTGCCATCGCGGGGGCGGCGGCGCCCACGCCCGGCAGGATCACGCGATCGGCGGAGGCGATCGTCGCAGGGTCCGCGGTCAGAATCGAACGCGCACCCAGCCGCTCCAATGCATAACGCACCGAGCCGATGTTCCCCCCCCCCGAGTCGATGACAGCCACAACCGTCATCACAAAACTCCTTTGGTGCTCGGCAGTTCACTCCCTTGACGAGCGACGGCCTGACGCAGCGCGCGCGCTACGGATTTGAAACAGGCCTCGATTTTGTGGTGATCGTTATCACCCTGGACGTTCAGATTCAGGTTCAGGCCCGAGGTTTCGCACAACGAACGGAAGAAATGCGCGAGCAGCTCGGTGGGGAAGTCGCCGACGCGTTCGCGGGCGAAACTTCCGGAAAACACGAAGTACGGGCGCCCGGAAAAATCCAGCGCGGCGCGCGCCAGGGTTTCGTCCATCGGCAGGATGAATTCGTGCGAAGACGGCAAATTTTCCGCAATCGATTCGCTCGAATTCGACAGCGTCGCCGCGCCGGATTCGGCGCGCGGATCGAAGCCGTAGCGGCCGATCCCGCGCTTGTCGCCGAGCGCCTCGCGCAGCGCCTGGCCCAGCGCCAGCGCGCTGTCTTCGATGGTGTGGTGTTCGTCGATGTGCAGATCGCCCTCGCAGCGCAGCTCCAGGGCGAAACCGCCGTGCTTGCCGAGCTGTTCGAGCATGTGGTCGAAGAAACCCAGGCCGGTGTGCACGCGCGGTTCAGCGGCGCGATCCAGATCCACCGCGACCTCGATCCGGGTTTCCTTGGTGTTGCGCCGCACCCGCGCGGTGCGCGGACGGTCGGCCAGGGCGTGGGCGATGCCGGCCCAGTCCCACTGCCCGCCGAACTGTTCGGTGCGCAGCTGGAACGCGCGGATGCCCAGGTTGGCGGCGAAGCCGTTGTCGGTCTCGCGGTCGCCGACCATCGCCGAGCGCTCCCAGTCGATGCTGCGATCCTTCAGCAGCGGCAAGGCCAGACCGATGCCCGGCTTGCGCGTGGGCAGGTTCTCGCCGGGGAAACTGGTGTCGATCAACACTTCGCGGAACACGATGCCCTGGCTTTCGAACACCTGCATCATCAACTGGTGCGGGCCGTCGAAGCTCCAGCGCGGATACGCCTCGGTGCCCAAGCCGTCCTGGTTGGTGACCATGACGAACTGATAGCCGGCGTCGCGCAGCTTCAACATCGCCGGGATCACCCCGCGCACGAAGCGCAGCTTGGCGAAGCTGTCGATCTGGAAATCGGCGGGCTCCTCGATCAGGGTGCCGTCGCGATCGACGAACAGAATCGGCGTCAGCGCGCTCATGCGGCCGCTCCGCAACGACGCGCGACCCGGGTCAGCACTTCGGTTACCGCCGCGTTCTGCTCGGGCGTGCCCAGGCTGATCCGCAAGGCGTCGCCGAGCTGCGGCGCGTGACGGAAATCGCGCACCACCACGCCGGCATCGAGCAGGCCGTCGAACGCGGCCTGCGGGTCGTCGAAACGCACCAGCAGGAAATTGGCCTGCGAGGGATACACGCAGCGCACGCCGGGCAGCGCGCGCAGCGCCTGGGCCAGCTTCTCGCGCTCGCTCATCGCGGTGGCGGCCCGCGCCTTGGTGGTGTTGAGCGGAACTTCGGCCAGCGCGCGCAAGGCCAGACTCACGCACGGCGTGGGCAGCGGGTACGGCGCCTGGCAACGTTGCAAGGCCGCGATCAGGCCCGAGTCGGCGATCACGCTGCCGATCCGCGCCGCCGCCAGCGCATGCGCCTTGGACAAGGTGCGCAGCACCGCGATATTGCGTTGCCGCGCCAGCAGGCTCACCGCCGAGGCGCCGTCGGCGAACTCGATATAGGCCTCATCGACCACCACCAGCGCGCGGCCGCGCAAGCGCTCGGCCAAGGCTTCGATCTCGGCCAGCGGCAACAAGCTGCCGGACGGATTGCCCGGCGAGCACAGGAACACCAGCTTGGCCTGCTCACGTTCGGCCGCTTGCGCCACCGCGGCGAAATCGCAGACGAAGCCGGCCGGCGTGTCGCGCAACGCGACTTCGACGATGGCGGTGCCGTGCAGGCGCGCGTTGACCGCGTACATGCCGAAGGTCGGCGGGGTGATCACGATCGCGTCGCCGCCGGGGCGGCAGAACGCGCGCACCAGCAGGTCGATGGCTTCGTCGCTGCCCCGCCCCGCCAGCAGTTGCTCGGGCGCGCAGCCGTAGAGTTCGGCCAAGACCTCGCGCAGACGCTGCGGCTGCGGGTCGGGATAGCGGCGCGACGCGCCTTCGCCGTCGGCGACGCTGGGCCAGGCGGCTTCGTTGGCGTTGAGCCAGACCCGGCCGTTGCGCTTCTCGCTGCGCGCCGAGCTGTAGCCGGCGAAATCGCGCAAGTCTTCGCGCAACAGTTGCTGGGGATTGTCGTCGATCATGTCTGCGGGTTCGCGCCTGATGCTGTTGCCGTAATACCGGTATTTCCGCTCAGGCCCGTTCGGACCGAGCCCCCTTCGTTTCTTCGGCCCGCGCCAGATGGCGCTCGCGCACCGCGACCGCCATGAAGTGCGCGTCCAGGCCCTCGGCCGCGGCCAGTTCCATGGCACAGCCCCCGATCGCCCGCAGCCCGTGCGGCTGCACTTCCTGCACGGTGATCGCGATCTGGAAACTGGCCACGTTCAGACCGCCGGCATAGCGTGCCGCGCCGCTGGTCGGCAGGACGTGATTGGTGCCGCTGCAATAATCGCCGAGCGCCTCGGGCGCGTAATCGCCCAGGAACACCGAGCCGGCGGTTTCCACCTCGACCAGCCGCGCGCGCGCATCGCGCAGGGCCAGGATCAAGTGCTCGGGCGCATAGCGATTGCTGACTTGCATCGCCGTGGCGATGTCGTCGACCCGGATCGAGCGCGAGGACTGCAAGGCGATGCGCGCGGTGTCGGCGCGCGAGAGTTCGGCCAGTTGCCGTTCCAGCGCGGCATCGACCGCGTCGAGCAAGCCGGCATCGTCGCTGAGCAGGATCACTTGCGAATCCGGCCCGTGTTCGGCCTGCGACAGCAAATCGGCGGCGACGAAATCGGGCTGCGCGCCGGCATCGGCGATCACCAGCACTTCCGACGGGCCGGCCGGCATGTCGATGCCCGCGCCGCCTTCGATCAGCGCCACCTGCCGCTTGGCTTCGGTCACATACGCATTGCCCGGGCCGAACAGCTTGTCGCACTGGCCGACGCTTTCGGTGCCGAAGGCCATCGCCGCGATCGCCTGCGCGCCGCCGATCTTGAACACCCGCTCGATGCCGCAGCGACGGGCCGCGTACAGCACCGCCGGATCGGCGCTGCCGTCGCGGCGCGGCGGCGTGCACAGGGCGATTTCGCGGCAACCGGCCAACCGCGCCGGCACGCCGAGCATCAACGCGGTCGACGGCAACGGCGCCGAACCGGCCGGCACGTACAGGCCGACCCGGCGGATCGGCCGCAGGATCCGTTCGCAGCGCACGCCCGGCGCGGTGTCCAGCGCGTAAGGCTGGGTCATGCCGGCCTGGTGAAAGGCAGCGATGCGTTCGGCGGCTTCGTCGATGGCCGCGCGCAGCGCCGGCGCCAAACCCGCTTCGGCTGCGGCGAATTCGTCCTCGCTAACGGCGAAGCGCTCCGGCGCGCCGCCATCGAAACGTTCGCCATAGCGGCGCAGCGCCGCGTCGCCGTCGGCGCGCACCGCGGCCAGAATCTCGGCCACCGCCTCGGCGGTGCCCTGGCGGGTTTCCTGGGCCGGACGGCGCAGCACCCGCTCGCGCTGCTCAGCGTCGAGCGCGCTCCACTGATAGCGTTGCATCAGCGCGCTCATGCCAGCATGCCTTCCACCGGCAACACCATCAGCCCGCGTGCGCCGGCGCGCTTGAGTTCTTCCAGCCGCTGCCAGGTCACCGCGCCGTGGCACAGCGCCTGCAGGGCGATATCGTCGCTGCTGTCCAGGCGCATCACCGTCGGCGCTTCGGCATCGGGCAGCATCGGCAACAGTTCGTCGAGCAACGCGCGCGGCGCCTGGAACATCAGCAGCTTGCTGTTGCGCACCCGCAGCGCGCCGTCGAGCCGGCGCAGCAGCAGATCGGCCAGTTCGCCGCGCACGTCGTCGAACTTGTCGACCGGGCCGGCCAGCACCGCCTCGCTTTCGATCAGGGTCTGCACCGCCTTGAGCTGGTTGGCGCCGAGGGTGGCGCCGCTGGAGACCAGATCGCAGATCGCCTCGGCCTGGCCCAGACGCGGCGCGATCTCGACCGAACCCGACAGCAGCACCACCTGCGCGTCCACGCCCTGCGCGGCCAGCCACTGCGACAGCAGCGCCGGGTAGCTGGTGGCGATGCGCTTGCCGGCCAACTGCTGCGGGCCTTCCCACTGCCACGCATCGGGCACCGCCAAGGCCAGCCGGCAACCGCCGAAACCCAGCGGGCGCCATTCGCGGAACGCCGGCGCGCGGCCGTTGCTGCGGCGGTCGCCGTCCTGTTCCAGCAACACGTTGCGGCCGACCACGCCCAGGTCGCAGACGCCGTCGGCGATCAGACCGGGGATGTCGTCGTCGCGCACCAGCAGCAGATCCACCGGCAGGGTTTCGCCGTAGCAGAACAGGCGGTCGCGGCTTTCGCGCCAGCTCAGGCCGCAGGCCGCGAGCAAGGCGCGCGCCGGCTCGGCCAGACGGCCGGACTTCTGGATCGCGATGCGCAGGCGGTCGCGCGCTGCTGCGCTGGCGGGAGGGCTCATGAACGGGTCTCGGAAGAAGTGGGGTGCGGTACTGAAAGCGGATCGGGGCGGACGGACGCGGGCCGTCAGCGATGGCGCGCCGCGCGCCGGTGCAGGGCCGCGGCGTAACCGCCCGAGCCGCGCTCGAACACCCGCGCCACCCGGCCGATGGTGGTCACGCTGACCTGGGTGCGGTCGTGGATTTCGCGGTACGGCACGCCCTCGCTGAGCAGGGGCACCACCCGCCAGCGGTCGCTCATCGCTTCCAGCTCGGCCGGCGTGCACAGGTCTTCGAGGAAGGCGCGCACTTGTTCGGGCGTGCGCATGGCGGCCAGCGCCGCGGCCAGGTCGGCGATCGAGTCTTCGTTCTGGTCGATGTCGGAGGAGCGGCGTTTCATCGTGGAGAACCTTGGCATGCGGGGCGCCGGAGCGGCTCCGGCGCGTGTTCATCGTCGTTGCTGCCGGCGCGGCGGGGATGGCGGGAAGACCGGCCGGCGCGCTCAAAACTGAACGAATGCGTTAATGTACTAACGCGTTAATACATTAACTATCCGCCGAACGGTAGTCAAGCCGGCCTACACGGCGACGAATTTGCGTTAAGAAGTCAGGCATGCCCCCGTGCCTCGCCCGCCGCTCCCCCACCGCCCCACCCCGCGACGACGCAATGGCCTGCGTCGACACCCCTGCAAGGAAGTGAACCCGATGTTTTCCCGCGCCCCGAGCCGCCCGCATCCCCGCGCCGCCGCGCACAGCTGGCTGCTCGCGGCGCTGTGCCTGATCGCCGCCTGCTGGACCCAGGCCGCGGCGGCGCAGAGCGTGCTCGACCTCAACCGGTCTACCCGCGAGGTCGCGCTGGCGCCGTTCACCGCCTACTACCACGACCGCGACGGCAGCCTGGATCTGACCGGCGCCAGAACCCTGCTGGCGCAGAACAAGTTCAAACCGCTGCCCGACAACAACAGCTCCTTCGGCTTCCAGCCCGGCGCCTATTGGTTCCACGTGGCCGCGCTGAACCGCAACGCCGAGGTGCCGCATTGGCTGCTGGTGCAAGGCTTCGCCCTGAGCGACCGGCTCGATGTCTACACCCAGCCGCGCGGCGGCGCGATGAGCCACCAACTCGGCGGCGACAGCCAGCCGTTCAGCGCCCGCGCGATCCGCTACCGCCACCCGAATTTCCAGATCGACCTGCCGCCGGACCAGATCGTCGACATCTACGTGCGCGTGCAAAGCGAAAGCTCGATGCAGGTGCCGCTGACCCTGTACACGCCCAACGCCTTCACCGAACTGGCGCGCGACGCGCAACTGGGCATCGGCCTGTACTACGGCATCCTGGTGGCGCTGTTCTTCTACAACCTGGTGCTGTGGCTGACCCTGCGCGACAGCAGCTACTTCTGGTACCTGTTCCACATCTGCGCGTTCGGCCTGGTGCTGCTGACCCTCAACGGGCTGGGCTTCGAATACCTGTGGCCGAACTCGCCGTGGCTGGCCGATCACTCGGTGCCGCTGTCGATCTGCCTGGCCCAGGTCGGCATGCAGCAGTTCGCGCGCAACTTCCTGGAACTGCAGCAACGCTGGCGCTTCGGCGACTGGATCGGGCTGGGCATGATCGGGTTCTTCGTCGCGCTCGGCATCGCCGCGACCCAGATCCCCTACCGCGTCGCCACGCCCATAGCCTCGGCGGCGGTGTTCGTCAGCATCGGCTGGATCGCGGTGGAAACCATCGTGGTGATGCGCCGCGGCTACAAGCCGGCGCGGCTGTTCCTGCTGGCGTGGTCGGCGTTTCTGCTCGGCACCGGCATGTTCGCGGCGATCGCCTTCGACCTGCTGCCGAAGATGTTCATCACCGAGTACGGCGTGCAGATCGGCTCGGCCCTGGAAATGCTGTTGCTGTCGGTCGCGCTGGGCTACCGCTACGCCTCGCTGCGCAACGAGAACGAACGGGTGGTGCGCGAGGCCAAGGAGCAGTTGGAACACAAAGTCGAACAGCGCACCACCGAGTTGCGCGCCACCCTGGAACAACTGGAAGACGCCCACACCCGGCTGCGCGAAACCTCGCAGCGCGACGCGCTCACCGGCCTGCACAACCGCAGCCATTTCCGCGAGGCCTTCGAGGCCTTGCTGCACCGTTCGCGGCGCCAGGGCCGGCCGCTGGTGCTGATGATGATCGACCTGGATCACTTCAAGCAGATCAACGATCACCACGGCCACCTGGTCGGCGACGAATGCCTGCGCTGGGCCGCGGGCCTGATCGCGCAGGTGCTGATTCCGCAGCACGCGTTGCTGGCGCGGTTCGGCGGCGAGGAGTTCGTGGTGGTGCTGCCCGATCACGACCTCGACAGCGGCGCGCAGGTGGCCGAGCAATTGCGTCTGCGCCTGAGTTCGCAGCCCTGCCCCAGCCGCAGCCACGACATCCCGGTCACCGCCAGCATCGGCGTGCACGAGATCGCGCCGGACTCGGACATGGGCGTGGAAGCGGCGCTGCAGTTCGCCGATCAGGCGTTGTATCTGGCCAAGGCCGAAGGCCGCGATTGCGTGCGGGTGTGGGGCGCCGCGGCGGCTTGACCGGCTCGATCAGGCGCCGGGCGCGTACATCACGTCCGAACGCAGCGCGTACTTGATCCCCTGCTCCACCGCCGCGCCTTCGTGCCAGGTGTCGTGCACGAACAACAGCGCATCGCCGATGCGCGGCTCGACCCGGAAACCGCGGAACGCGGTATCGCCGCCGACGAAGCCGTCGTTGAGATAGACCAGCAAGGTGAGCTTGCTGAGGCGGCCGTCTTCGCTCCAAGGGCCGTCCTTGTGCATGCGGAAGCGCTGGCCGGGGCCGTACTTGTAGAAACGCAGCGCGCGCGGCAGGCCGACCGCGGTTTCGCCGTCGAGCGCGGGCAAGCCGGCTTCGCTCAGGCGCTGCCACAGCGTGTCGATCCACTGCGGCGATTCGAACACCACCCGCTCGTTGTTGCGCACATGGGCCATGGCCTTCTGGCCGCCGTCCGCGGTGCGCACGCCGGCGGGCTCGAAGCCTTGCGCTTCGGCCAAGGCGACCAAGGCCTCGCATTCGGCCGGGCTCAGCAGGCCGGCCAGGGTGAAGACGGTATCGGTGTGATGAACGACGTGCATGACGGCGATCCTTCGGCCGCGAGCACGGCCCACGACAAAC
>NZ_JBAMDI010000219.1:0-10187 GCF_036961695.1 Pseudomonas sp. CGJS7
CGGACTTTCTTTCACTACCGGTAACGCATGCGATGACTTACACGCTTCCGTTGTACATCCCGCTGGCGGTGACCGCCGTGGCGCTGGCGTTCGCTGGCCTGGGCGTGTTCCTGATCCAGCGCCGGCACCGGATCAAGATGGCGCTGCGGCTGGCGTTCGTGGCGTTTCTGATGGCGGCCATGGTCGGCGGCTTGATGGCGCCGGGGATGTTCATGGATCGGGTCACGCTGGATGAGCGGCGGCTGGAGCAGCCGCACGGGATCTGGTTCATGGCCGACTACGGGCCCAAGGGCTTCGATCTGGCCAAGGTGCGCTCGATCCAGATCAGCGAGCGCCTGCATACCGGGCGGCGCGGCCGCAGCAGCTTCCAGCAGATTTGGACGGCGACGTATGCGGACGGGTCGCAGGAAGAAGTAGTGGCCGGGGACTTGTGGAAGTACCACGGCGCCGAGATCGTGGCGCGGCTGCGCGCGCGCGGAATCCGCGTGGAAGACCTGCGCTGAGCGTTCGCTGCCGCCGCGCGGCCGAACTCTACGAAATCAGCCCAGCGGGCTGCGCTTCATCGGCATCGACATCGCCCGCGCGCCGGCCAGGATCATCCGCACCATCGTGCTCATCTGTTCGATCAGCTCGGGGTCTTTCTCGCGCGGCATGTCCATCGCGGTGGCGCCCATCGCGAACACCAGGCGGGTGATCGAGCGCGCCACCAGCGCCGGCTCGTACAACGTGACCTTGTCCAGCGCCGCCAGCCGGATCAGATCGACCCGCAGCTCTTCTTCGAAGAACGACAACTCGCGGTCGACCGCGCGCTTGAACGCGTCCGAACCCACCGTGCCCTCGCGCAGCAGCACGTGCAGCAGTTTGTCGTCGGCGCGCAGTTGCTCCATGAACGCTTCGATCGAACTGCGCACGATGCTGCGCCGCGCGGCCACGCGCTGGCGCGCTTCGCCGACGATCTTGCGCAGCGATTGCCCGGCCAGATCGATCAACGCCACCGCCAGCTCGTCGGTGTCGCGGAACTGGCGATAGAAACTGTTGGGCGCGATGCCGGCTTCGCGCGCGACCTCGCGCAGGCTCAGGCTGGACACGCTGCGATGCGGTCCGATCAGCTTCAGCGCGGCGGCGACCAGATCCTCACGGGAAATGGTCGCCTTGCGGCCCGGGTGCGTGTCGACGTCGATGTCGGTGGAAAAGCGTTGGCTCACGGCTGGCTGGCGCTCGGACGGGCAGGCCACATGATACTCCCGTTGTCATATTAATATACGGTTGTGCACACAGCTGTGCGGATGCATGTATAGTGGCCGCCATGAACGCTGCCCTCCGCCCCTCCGTCCGCCGCCCGCAGAGCCGTCTTCGACGACTGATCGCGCCGTTGGTTGCGCCGCAAGTCTTTGATTTCTGGGCTTCCAAGCTGCATCCGACCCTGACCTGGGAGCGCCCGCTGGCGCGCATCGTCGAGCGCAGCCCGGCCTCGGCCGACGCGGTGACCCTGCTGCTGGCGCCGAATCGGCACTGGGCCGGTGCCCGCGCCGGCCAGCATCTGATGATCGGCGCGCGCATCGACGGCGTCCTGGTGTCGCGCAGCTACAGCCTGTCCGACGCCCCGCGCGGCGACGGCCGGATCGCGATCACGGTCAAGGCGATCGAGGGCGGCAAGCTCAGCCGGCATCTGCACGACCACGCCCAAGTCGGCGACGTGCTCGAAATCGGCGAAGCCTTCGGCGAGATGGTGTTGCCCGAACGCAACGACGGCGCGTGGTTGTTCCTCGCCGCCGGCAGCGGCATCACCCCGTTGATGGCGATGACCCGCGAGCTGGCCGCGCAGGGCATGCCGGCGCCGCTGACGCTGTTGTACTGGGCGCGGCGCCGCGAAGAATTGTGTTTCGTCGATGAGCTGCGCGCGCTGGCCGCGCAACATCCGAATTTCCAGGTGCGGTTCCTGCTGACCCGGCAGGCGCCGGAACACGCGCACGAACACGCCGGACGCATCGACGCCGAGCTGTTGTCGCAGCACGTCGAAGACTTGTCCGCGCGCCGCGTCTACGCCTGCGGCCCCGGCGGTTTCGTCGCCCAGGCGCGCGAAGTCGGCGCCGCGCACGCGCGCGCCTTCGACGCCGAAGCCTTCACCCCGCCGCCGCGCGTGGTCGCCGAAGAAGGCCTGGTCGAAGTGGTGCTCGCGCGCAGCGGCCGCACCCTGGCGTTGCCGCGCGGCCAGTCCTTGCTGACCGCGCTGGAAGCGCACGGTCTGAATCTGCCTTCGGGCTGCCGGATGGGGCTGTGCAACACCTGCTCCTGCGGCAAGTCCTCGGGCAGCACCCGTCATCTGCACACCGGCGCCGAACAGGCCGAGCCGGTGTCCTCGCTGCGTCTGTGCGTGAACAGCGCGACCAGCCACCTCGTTCTCGATCTGTGATCCGCCCATGACTTCCTCCCGCAATCGCCCGCTGACCCCGCAGGAACTCGACCGCTTCGGCGAAGAACTCGATGCGCTGCGCGCGCGCACCGTCGCCCAGTTGGGCAAGGTGGACGCCGACTACATCCGCCGCGTGGTCGCGGCGGTGCGCTACACCGGCTTGCTCGGCCGGGTGCTGTTGTTCGCCGGCGCCGTCGGCGGCGCGTTCGTGTCCTGGCTGTTCTGGCCGGGCGTGATTCTCGGCACCGTACTGCTCGGTCTGTCGAAGATCATGGAGAACATGGAGGTCGGCCATAACGTCATGCACGGCCAGTACGACTGGATGCGCGATCCGCACCTGGACGGCAAGACCTACGAGTGGGACATCGTCGCCACCGGCGACAACTGGCGCAAAACCCACAACTACCAGCATCACACCTGGACCAACGTGCGCGGCATGGACGACGACATCGGCTACGGCCTGCTGCGGATTTTTCCGGAGCAGCGCTGGCGTCCGTTCTTTCTGCTGCAGCCGCCGATCGCGGTGATCTTCGCCCTGTATTTCCAGTGGGGCGTGGCGATCCAGGAGCTGCGCGTGGGCCGCTGGTTGGCCGGCAAGACCACCCACCGGCAGATGTGGCGCAAGTTCGTGCCGGTCGGGCGCAAGATGGGCAAGCAGTTGCTCAAGGACTATGTGTTGTTCCCGCTGCTGGCCGGCCCGTTCTTCCTGCCGGTGCTGCTGGGCAACCTGGTCGCCAACGGCATGCGCAACGTGTGGACGTACGTGGTGATCTTCTGCGGCCACTTCACCCACGACGCGGAAGTGTTCCCGAAGGAATCGGTGCGCAACGAGTCGCGCGGGCATTGGTATCTGCGCCAGCTGCGCGGTTCGGCCAATCTGACCGGCGGCAAGGTCATGGACCTGATGACCGGCAACTTGAGCCACCAGATCGAACACCACTTCTATCCCGATATCCCGGCCTGGCGTTACGCCACTATGGCGGTGGAAGTGCGCGAGATCTGCGCGCGCTACGGCCAGCATTACGACACCGGTTCGCTGCCGCGGCAGTTCGGTGAAGTCAGCTGGCGCATCCTGCGCCACGCCTTCCCGAGCCGTCCGCGCAAGCGCAAGCCGCTGGTGCGGGCCGAAGTGGCGATGGAGACCGGCGGCTGACCGCCGCGCGCCGACCCGAAGCTTTTGTGCGCATCCCCCGGTGTCTTGCGACACCGGGGGATTCGTCGTTTTGACGCAGGCGATGCCAACGCTTGCGATTACGCAGCGCGCTTGAACGCCACCGACTCGGCCAAACCGACTTCGCCCTCGAAGCGGCCGCCGCTGGTCGCCGGCCGTTGCTGCTCGATGGCGTGGGCGAAGATCACCGCCGGGTCGGCTTCCAGCTTGTCGAACAGGCGCTGCAGGTTCGGGTAATCGCGGCGGTCGACGACGTTGTGGTACTTGGTCCAGCGCGCGATGCCGATGAAGTAAGCGTCGGCGAGGGTGCGGTGTTCGCCCAGCAGGTAAGGCTTGTCGCCGAGCATGCGTTCGAGTTCCTGATGGGCGCGCACCACCCGCAGACGGCCGTACTCGGTCAGCACGCGCTTGGTGACTTCGTCCGAATCGTGTTCCAGCTGCCACCACAACGACGAGAACGAGCCGAAGAAGGTGGTGTTGAGGAAGGCCAGCATGCGGTTGAGTTCGTCGAACTCGCGGGTGCCTTGCTGGAACGAGATGCCGGCGGCCAGCGCGCCCGGATCGGCGCCGATGTGATTGAGGATGGCCATGCTCTCGGCCAGCATGTCGCCGCGCGCGGTGGTCAGGGCGGGGGTTTCGCGGACCGGGTTGATGGTGGCGAACAGCTCGGTCTGCATGTCTTCGGGCATGTTCACGCGCGCCAGCCGGTAGGGCTGGCCGGACCATTCCAGGGCGACGATGGAGCCGAACGAGCAACCGGAGGGGACGCCGTAATAGAGGATCGGGGACATGGGATTTTCCTTTGCAGTGATTAGGGAGGACCGCGGGGCGGGGCAGGTGGCGGGTGCCGGGTGGCTGCTGCGCTGCGGGTGTGATCACTGTAGGTGCGTGGACTTTGGCCGTGTAGTCTGCAAAAAGTGGATGCAAAGTCCACATACGTGTACTTTGTACCGATGCTCAATCTGAACGACCTGATCCTGTTCGCCACCGCCGTCGAGCACGGCGGCTTCGCCGCGGCCTCGCGCCGGCTCGGCGTGCCCAAGTCCACGATCAGCAAGCGGGTGGCCGCGCTGGAGGAGGAACTGGGCGTGCGCCTGATCCACCGCACCTCGCGCAGCTTCGTGCTCACCGACACCGGCCGCGATTTCCACGAACACGCGCGCGCGGCCTTGATCGAAACCGAGGCGGCCGAGAACGCGGTGCGCCGGCGCGTGGCCGAACCCAGCGGCAACGTGCGCATCACCTGCGGCGTGCCGACCGCGCAGGACTATCTGGCCGAGCACCTGCCGGCGCTGGCGCGCGCGTATCCGCGACTGCATGTGCAGCTGGACGTCAGCGATCGCCGCGTCGATCTGGTCCAGGAGGGTTACGACATCGGCGTGCGCAGCCATTTCGCGCCGCTGCCGGATTCGGGCTTGATCCAGCGCCAGGCGTTTGTGGAAACCATCGTGCTGGTCGCCGCGCCCGCGTATCTGGCCGAGCGCGGCGAGCCGCAGCATCCGCGCGAACTGGCGCTGCACGATGGGTTGTTGACCGGCATGGCCGGCAACACGCTGTGGACTTTGAGCGACGACAGCGGGCAGCGAGTGGAAGTGGAGCCGCATCCGCGCATGACTGCCAATGAGGGACGGGTCTTGCGCGCGGCGACCGTGGCCGGGTTGGGGATTACGGTGCTGCCCGAGCGCATGTGTCGGGGCGAACTCGAGGACGGACGTTTGCGGCGGGTTCTGCCTGCATGGAATGCGGGGCGTGTGACTACCACGCTGGTGATGCCGCATCGGCGTGGGCAGTTGCCGAGCGTGCGGGCGACGGTGGAGTTTTTGATCGAGTGTTTTTCGAAGATGTAGTGCGTCGCGGATGGATTCGGCTTCGGCTTCGACCTCGCTAGCTCACGCAGCCGAGCAACCGCGCCACCCACCTACCGTCATTCCGGCGAAAGCCGGAATCCATTTTGACTTTGCTTTGATCGGCTCGGCTAAGGGCGGTTTTAGCGACTCTTAGAAAGCTCTGGCGAAATGGTTCGCTCAGATGGCGGGAGCAAGATCAAAATGGATTCCGGCTTTCGCCGGAATGACGGTAGGTGGGTTGCGCGGCGATGACGACAGGTGAGTCATGTGGTGATAACGGTGGGTGAGTTAGGCGCTTTTGTTCTGCTAGTGGCTTAATTCGCCTCGACCAAAGCCGCTTCGCTGATCACCACCAACACCACACTGTTCTCATCCAGCCCATGCGCACGCCGCAATGCCGGCTCTTCAGCCGCGCGCAGCAAACCCGCCACGCCCGCGGCGCCGGACGGGGTGGTCTCGGGCCCGCCGCTCGCGCTCACGACGCCCGGCGCTTGGATGAGCTGAGCTTCGTCCACGCTCATCGCCGTCGCGCCACGACGCAGCAAACTCGCCAACGCCACGCTCGCCGCCTGACCGCAAGACAGCATGCCCGCGACCGTATCCAGATCGCCGTCGATACGCTGCGCCAAGCCCACCTGCAGACCGTGCCCAACGCAGGCGGCGCGCTCGGGTTCGACCACCGTCAACCGCGCCGGCGCGCGCAACCAATCGTGCAAGCCTTCGGCCAATGCCGCGGCCAGCACGCCGACGCCGGCCTGCACGTAGACGTGACTCGGCGGCTGCGCGCATTGCGCGCGCAGCTCGCGCGCCAGCAATCCGTAACCGGCCAAGACATCGGCGATCACCGGGTCGTCGGCATCGCTGCCGGTGTCGGCGATCAGCAGGCCTTCGCCGCGCGCCGCGGCCGCTTCGGCCTGCAGCACCGCGTCTTCGTAATCGCCGGCCACCCGCACGACCTGCGCATCCAGCGCGCGGATGCGGGCGGCGCGCGCTTCGGGCACCGCCGCGGGCAGGAAGATCAGCGCGGCGACGCCGGCCTGGCGCGCGGCGGCGGCTACCGCCAGGCCGTGATTGCCGTCGCTGGCGCAGAGCAGACGCAACGGCGACGGTGCGGCGGCGCAGGCCGCGCGCAATTGCGCCAGCGATGCCGCGCCGGTGCGGCGGCTCAGCGCGCGCAAGCCGGCGTACATCCCGCCCAGCGATTTGAAACTGCCCAGCGCGCGTTGGTTCTCGGCCTTGGCCAACACCCGGCGCACGCCGCAGCGGCGCGCGAGCTCGGGCAGGTCGAGCAGGTCGGTGGGGCGATAGTCGGGCCACAGTTGGGCCGGATCGGTGGGCCAGAGTGCTTTCATGGCCGCAGTCTAGGTCGCGCTGCGCGCGCGGCGGCCGCGTATCGACGCCGATCCGCGCCGGAAAAACGCGCGCGGCGCTCAGTCGGGTTCGTCTTCGGCGACCGGGATGGTCATGCCGCGCTTGACCAGACTCAACGCGACATTGGTGGTGAAACGGTGGATGTTGGGATTTTCCGCGACCATGCCGACCATCAGCGCGTCGAAGTTCTCGGTGTCCGGCGCGGTCACCACCAGCACGAAGTCGGCCTCGCCGGTGACGTAGAACACTTGCTGCACCTGGGCGTGCGCCGACAGCCAGCGGCGCAACTGCGCCAGCAGTTCCGGCCGCTCGCGCTCGACCTGCAGGGACACGATGAAGAAGGTCGGCCGGCCGACCTGCTTGGGATCGAGCACCGCGGCCTCGCGCAGGATCACCCCGCCTTCGCGCATGCGCCGCAGCCGGCGCTGGATCGCCGAGGGCGACAACGCCACTTGTTCGGCCAGACGCTCGGCGGTCTGGCCGGCGTCTTCCTGCACCAGGTTGAGCAGTTGGCGGTCGAAGCGGTCGAGTTTCATGGGGGGAGTTTATGGCAACCGAAGAGGTGAAATACCACGTCTGCCGCCGAAGACCCGGCTCACCAAGCGCTCTGCTTCGAAATCGCCAAGGGCAAAATCAAAATGGATTCCGGCTTTCGCCGGAATGACGGCGTGGGGGATTCCGGCTTTCGCCGGAGTGACGGCGTGGGGGATTCCGGCTTTCGCCGGAGTGACAGCGTGGGGATTCCGGCTTTCGCCGGAATGACGGCGTGGGGATTCCGGCTTTCGCCGGAGTGACGGCGTGGGGATTCCTGCTTTCGCCGGAATGATTGCGTGGGGGATTCCTGCTTTCGCCAGAATGACGACTGGAGGGATTCCGGCTTTCACCGGAATGACGGGGTGATGGTTCTGGCGCAGTCGGCGGCTTTTCGATTGCCGAAAAACCGCAACCGCCACCCCCACAACGCCGCCGAAACGCAGCCGCGCGCCGCTAGCCTCTCCGGCTTATCCCAAGGCGCTGCCATGCATTCCTTCGAACTCGACTTCCCCGCGCTCCAGCGCCGCATCGACCGCGCCTGGCGCGACGACATCCTGCCGGCGCTGTGCGAATACATCGCCATCCCCTGCGAATCGCCGGCGTTCGATCCCGAATGGGCCGCGAACGGCCACATGGATCGCGCGGCGTTGCTGATGACCGATTGGGCGCGCACGCATCTGGCCACGCTGCCCGGCGCGCGTGTGGACACCTTGCGCCTGCCGGGCCGCACGCCGCTGATCTTCATCGAGATACCGGGCCATGGCGACGGCGTCGACCCCGATGGCGCCGATACGCCGGTACTGATCTACGGCCATCTGGACAAACAACCGCCGATGCCGGGCTGGGCGCCGGGCCGCGAGGCCTGGACGCCGGTGTTCGAAGGCGAACGCCTGTACGGACGCGGCGGCGCCGACGACGGTTACGCGATCTTCGCCGCGATCGCCGCATTGACCGCGTTGCGCGAGCAGGGCGTCGCGCACCCGCCCTGCCGGATTCTTATCGAAGCCAGCGAAGAATCCAGCAGCGTCGACTTGCCGGCCTACATCGAAACGCTGGCGCCGCGCTTGGGCGAACCGACGCTGATCGTCGCCCTGGACGCGGGCTGCGGCAATTACGATCAACTGTGGACCACCACCTCGCTGCGCGGCCAAGTGGCCGCAACCCTGAGCGTGCGCGTGCTCGATGAAGGCGTGCACTCGGGCGACGCGTCCGGAATCGTGCCGTCGAGTTTCCGCATCGCCCGGCAGTTGCTGTCGCGCCTGGAGGATCCGCGCAGCGGCGAGATCGTCGATGCGTTTCATGTACCGATTCCGCCGCAGCGGCGCGAACAGGCCGCGGTCGCGGGCGCCGCATTGGGGCAGGGCTTGCTCGACGGCTTTCCGTTTCACGGCGATACCCGTGCGGTGGTCGAGGATCCCGGCGAACTCGCGCTCAACCGCGCGTGGCGACCCCAATTGGCGATCACCGGCATCGACGGCGCGCCGCGGGTGGCGGATGCGGCCGCGGTGATGCAGCCCTGCACCGCGCTCAAGCTGAGCCTGCGCCTGCCGCCCACGCTCGATCCCGAAACCGCCGCGCAACGTATGCGCGAACTGTTGCTGGCCGATCCGCCGTACCGCAGCGCTGTTTCGTTCGAACTGGATTTCGCCAGCCGCGGCTGGCACGCGCCGCAGGCTGCGCCGTGGCTGGCCGCCAGTCTGGAGCGCGCCTCGCAACTGGCGTTCGGCCGCGGCAGCGCTTTGATCGGCGGCGGTGGCGGCATCCCGTTTCTGGCCATGCTTGGCGAACGTTATCCGCAAGCGCAGTTCCTGGTCACCGGCGTGTTGGGCCCACAATCCAACGCCCACGGCCCCAACGAGTTCCTGCATCTTCCGACCGCGCGCCGACTCACCGCGGCCTTGGCCCAAGTGCTGCACGACGCAACACACGCCGAGCGCGACTAACCGCCACCAAGAAAAGCCGCGCATCCCCCTATCCCGTCATTCCGGCGAAAGCCGGAATCCATTTTGATCTTGCTCCCACCTCCCCGACAAAACCGCTCAGTCAACGATACGTACCCCGAATCCCCCAACACGCAGGCCCGACATGCAACTGCTCTATCAAACCCACTCGCCCTACGCCCGCAAGGCGCTGGTCTTCGCCCACGAAATCGGCCTGGCCGACCGCATCGACGTGGTCCACCACGAAACCAGCCCGACCCTGCGCAACGAGACCGTCTACGCGCAAAATCCGATGGGCAAGGTGCCGGTACTGATCCGCCCCGGCCTGCCCGCGCTGTTCGACTCGGACATCATCTGCGCCTACCTGGACACGCTGCACGACGGCGCGCCGCTGATCCCGATCGAGGGCGAAGCGCGTTGGCGCGCGCTGCACTGGCAGGCGGTGGCGCAAGGCCTGGCCGACTTCGGCATCAAGGTGCGCTGGGAAACCGTGCGCCGTCCCGAGGCCCTGCGCTACGAGGCGCTGCGTGCGGCGTACACCGCCAAACTCACCGAAAGCTACGACTGGCTCGAACGCGACCTCGACGATGCCGAGCCCCTGCACGTGGGCCACATCGCCGTGGCCACCGCGCTGAGCTGGCTGGAGTTCCGCGAACTGCCCGATTTCCGCGCCGGCCGCCCGCGCCTGAGCGCGTGGCTGGACGCGTTCGAACAACGCCCGTCGATGCGCGCCACGCCGCTGTCGGGCGAAACCCACGACTGAGACCGACGCCGCCACCGACACGCCGCTGCAACCTGTCCGTCATCGCGCCGTGCATCGCGACCGCATGTAATGGCCCGACGCCGCCGGCCGCTGTCCTGGCGCCTTCGCGCGCTGCGTTATCCAGATCAGAGCAGCCGCCCGGCCGACC